>CAINDZ010000692.1 GCA_903847545.1 uncultured bacterium
ATGCCCGAGATGGCGCTGAACGAGTTCAACGCCTACCGCCAGCTGGACCAGTTCGGCGGCAAGGACTTCTGGCGCCTGCTGGGCGGGGCGCAGCGCAAGTCCGGCCAGCCGGACGAGGCGCGCAAGACGTACAACGACGGCCTCAAGGAGGTCGGCGACCCGCACAACGCCGAGTACTTCCGCCTGGTCAACGCCCTGCGCGACCTGGAGACCGAGGCCGGCAACACGGCCGCCGCGCGCGGCCTGGTGACGACCAACACCGCCGCGGCGCAGGCCGTGGTCGACAGCCTGGCTGCCGCCGGCGGCGAGGGCGAGCCCGCCTTCGGCGAGGCGAACGCGATCGTCACGGCGGCGCGGGCGATCGCGCTCGAGGACGCGGTGGCGGCCGAGCAGGCCGGCGACCTGGACGCGGCCGTGGCCCGCTACCTGGAGCTGAAGCGCCTGGACCCGTCGCGCGAGGGCATCCTGCCGCGGCTGGTCGACATCTACGCGCGGCAGGGCAAGTCGGCCGAGGCGGACTCCGCCGTGGCGGTGGCCTGCCGCGAGCAGCCGCAACGCGCCGAGACGTGGGTCGCCGCCGGCCAGCGGGCCGAGCTGCACGCCGCCGACGAGCCGGCGCCGCCGCTGCCGGCGGGCGTGACGGCCGAGCAGCTGCGCCAGCAGAAGCTGGAGAAGGCGCTGCAGTCGTACCTGAAGGCCTGGCAGATGGGCGAGACCAACGACGACCTGCGCGTGGCGATAGGCAACCTCTACGTGCGGCTCGGCCGCATCGCCGAGTCGGGCGACTGGTTCCGCGCCGGCGTGACGCCGCGCACGCGGCCCGAGGTTGTCTACAACTACGCGGTGGTGCTCATCCGCTCGAACCGCGTGCCCGAGGCGATCACGCAGCTGAAGCGCGTGGTGGCCGAGCGGCCGCTGATGACCGCCGGCTGGTTCGCGCTGGTGCAGGGCCTGTCCGACACGGGCAAGCCGGCCGAGGCCGTGGCCGAGGGCGAGAAGGGCCTGGCCGCGCAGCCCGACCCGAAGCTGGCGTTCCTGGTCGGCGTGATCGCGCAGAAGGCCAAGATGACCGAGAACGCCATCAACGCGTACCGCCTGTCGCTGTCGATGCAGCCGACGTACGACAAGGCGCAGTTCAACCTCGGGCTGTGCCTGATGGAGGCGAAGAAGTTCGACGAGGCGGTGGCCGCCTTCGACCAGCTGGTCCAGATCGAGGGCGCGACCTACCGCGCCTACTACAACCAGGGCGTGTCGTACTATTCGGCCGGCAAGTTCACCGAGGCGCTCGACGCCTTCGACACGGCCCGCCTGCTGGAGACGACCCCGAACGTGCTGGACTACATGAGTCTGACCTGCACCAAGATGGGCAACACCTCGGACGCGGCGGCGTGGGCCGAGAAATCGAAGGAACTCAAGGGTGAAAAGAAGAAGTAGCTTCCCGGCGGCGTGCGCGCTGCTGGCGTGCCTCGGCGCGCTGGCCGCCCCGGCGGCGGCGCAGATGCACTGCAGCGAGCTGCCCCCGCTGACGCCCGAGGGGCCGTACCCGCGCGCCTCGGAGGCCGTGACCGGCAAGCTCGG
>CAINDZ010000693.1 GCA_903847545.1 uncultured bacterium
TGGCGTAGTCCCAGGCGTCCCAGCGCTGGAACGCAGCGCCGCGGGCCGGCAGGCTGGCGGTGGCGCCGCCCGGCCCGTTGTCGATCAGGATGTCGATCTTCTGGATGTTCAGCTCGCCGTAAAGCGGGTTCCAGTCGGCCATGCCGGGGTCGGCCGGGTTCGGCAAATCGCCCAGCGCGACCTGGAAGGCGACCATCGGCACAGAGACGCCGCCGACCGACGCCACGGTCTCGTACACCGTCAGCCCCGTCAGGTCGAACGCGCCTGGCACGAAGACGATGTTGGTGGGGTAGGTGACGTACTTGCGCTGGCTGCCGGCCTGGTTCGGGCCGTGGTCGTCGCCGACGGGATCGACGGCCTGGATGATCGGGTCGACGATGGCGGTCACGTCGAGCACGAGCGTGTCGGCCGAGGCCAGCCCGTTGCCCGCGTCCCAGGCCCGGAACACGACGCCCTGTTCGCCGCCGGGATTGCCCAGCGGGACCAGCAGGATGTTGCCGTAGCGCCCGTCGGCGGCCGTCTCGTCGCCGTGCCCGGACAGGCCGTCGTCGTACAGCCGCAACGCATCGCTGCCGCCCAGTGCCGAGGCGTCGACGAGCACGTCACCGACGCCGTCGCCCGCGTCCGTCACCTGCACCGAGACGGTGACCGGCTCGCCGGCCAGCGGCGTCGCCGAGCTGGCGGACGCGCCGGACAGCGCCGGCGGCGTCGGGAAGTCCTTCTTGACCACGTACGTCGGGCCCCACTTGCCCAGGTAGGTGCGGTTGGCCGCGGCGGCCCAGTCGTTCGGGCCGGGGTTGTTGTAGTCGAACGCCAGGTTGAGCGTCGAGTCCTGCGGCGCCGAGTCGAAGGCGGCGCGCTTGGTGCCGCTGTCGTCCTGCGTCAGGTAGAGCTCCATGCGCAGCGAGTCCGGCGCCGCGCCCCCGAAGGCGTCCCAGGGCACGCGGATCATGACGCGGTCGGCCAGCTTGCGGACCCACGGCGCCAGGATGCTGTACCCGGTGTCCGAGTAGGTGCCGTCGGCCGGGTTCAGCCATTCCCACTTGGTGCCGCTCCACCGGCGGAAGTCGCCCCAGTCCATCGCCGAGTACTTCATCGTCAGCGCATAGTCGGGCTTGTCCGGGTGGATGTAGCTGACCGGCTGCTCGAACGGGTCGCCGGCGGCGCCCGCGGCGTTGAACCCGGTCTCGAAGATGACGTGCAACTGCAGCCCGCCCCAGTCGCTGGCGAACGGGATCTCGAGGTTCAACGCGTCGAGGTCGTTGCCGGCCACCAGCGCGGTCAGGTCGGTCTTGTCGAACGTCCTGTGCAATTCGGGCTCGTCGCGCCAGGCCGCGTCGGGGATGACCGCGACGTCGCGCACCTGCAGCGAGGCGGTGGCCGGCGCCAGGCCCTCGCCCGAGGCCTCGAGCGTGACCAGCCCGGCCAGGCCAGAGGGCTGGAAGCTGGTGATGGCGCGCCCGAACGTGTCGGTGGTCGCCGTCGCGGGCACGAAGGAGCCGCGCGCCGAGGGGTCGGCCGCGAAGGCGGCCACGAGGCCGTCCTCGCGCGTGTCGTTGCCCCAGGCGTCGATCGGCAGGGCCGTGACGGCAACGGGGATGTGCAGGCCGCTCATGCCCGCGGCCAGCGACAGCCGCCACCCGGCGGTCGCGCCGGGCGTCACGGTCAGGGGCAGGTAGCCGAGCGTGCCCGCCAGGCCGCCGCCGCGCACCTCGAGCGCGGCATTCTGCGAGACGACCGTGGCCGTCGCGCGCAGGGGGCCGGCCCCGGTGGCGGTCAGCACGGCCGTCGCGTGTCCGTCGCCGTTGGTCAGCACTGTGGTGGACTCGAAGCGGCCGACGCCGGCCTGGCCGGCCACGAACGAGAACGCGACCGGCACGTCGGGACGGCGGGCGCGCTCGCCGGCCGAGTCGTACAGTTGCGCCTCGATGCGCAACGTGTCGACGTCGCTGGCCGTCATCGTGTCGCGGGTGGAGGCCAGCACGACGGTCTTGAGCTGCGGGTTCTCGAAGGCGACGACGATGCGCCCGGCGATCGGGTCCTTGGCCGGCTGCGCCAGGTAGACACGCAGCACCTCGACCACGGTGTCGCTCATCCAGAAGCTGGCGCGACCCGCCGTGAACGAGACCGTCGAGTCGATGTCGGCCTGGCTGGCGCTGCCGTAGAACACCCGTGAGCCGCGCGGGGGCGACAGGTCGTCCATCTTGCGGGCCGACAGCCGGAAGTCCGACAGCTGGTTGCCCAGGTCGTAGATGTCGTCGCGGCCGGCGTCGTCGCGCGCAGCCAGCATCACCTTGCCGGACGTGAACGGGAAACCACGCGCCTGGTCCCAGGCCGTCGTGCGCACCTCGGACTTCGCCACGCCGTTCTCGTCGACGATCTCCAGGTGCGTCGCCCGCACCGCCGCCAGCCCCACGGCGCCCAGCGACGTGTCGCTGGCCGTCACAGTGAACGGCACCGAGCGGGGCACGTAGCCGGTGGCCTCCAGGTCGAGACGGAACGTGCCGGGCTCCAGGTAGTGCGTGCGGCCGTCGCCGGCGCTGTCGAAGTGCAGGGTGTCGCGGCTCACGCCGCGGCTGTCCCACAGGGTGGCCAGGCCGCCGGCCGCCGGACCGTCGAAGCCGATGGACATGTCGACGCGGGTCTTCAGGACCAGCGCGAAGTCGAGCCCCGTCACGTCCTGGCCGGCCGTCACGGCAAGCGTCGTGTCGACCTCGACGTACACCGGCGGCAGCGTCTGGGCGTACAGCCGGTAGGTGCCGCTCTCGGCCGTGAAGAACTCGAAGTCGCCCCCGTTGTACGGGAAGCCGCCGATGTCCAGCTGCGCGCCCGCGGCGTCGCGGAACCAGATGGTGCCCGGCTTGCCGAGGCCGTTCACCAGCTCGGCGAACCCGACATGGCCGGCGATGCGCGTCTGGCTGGCCAGCGTGACGACGGCGCCCGTGTAGTCCACGCCGGTAGTGACGGAGATGGGCAGCTGCGCCGGCAGGTAGGTCGGCGCCGAGGCGGCCAGGACGTAGGAGCCGCCCTGCTCGACGAAGAAAGCGAACGTCGTGTCGGTCGTCGTGAAGGCCTTGGTGCCGACCACCGCGTCGGCGGCGTCTCGCAACTCGACCGTGCCGCTGCGGCCCGCCCGCGAGGCGAAGCGCACGACGCCGCGGATGGCCGTCGACTTGGCGAGCGTCTGGTCGACGCCCGTCAGGGCCTGGCCGGCGGCCACCTCGATGGTCGTCGTCTGCGCGAAGTAGCCGTTGGCGCTCGTCGTCACCAGGTAGCGGCCGGCCGGCAGGCGCGGCAGCGTCCAGGTGCGCACGCCGGCGGCGGCGGTCACGGCGCTGACCGGCGCGCCGATGGCCCGGCCCGCGAAGTCGAGCATCTCGGCGGTGACGGTCAACTGCGTCAGGCCGTCATCGCCCGGCAGCGTGGCCGTGCCGGCGGCGCTGGCGTTGGCCGCATCGGGCGTGCCGTCGCCGTTCACGTCGACCACCGAGGCGTGCAACGCGGTCACCGCGGCCGTCGTCGAGCCGTTGTTGAAGGCGGGGTTGTTCGGCGCAGGGTCCATGCCGTTGCGCGCCGCGTCGGCGTGCCCGATGAAGGCCAGCGCCTTGATGACGGCGTGGTCCGGCACGCCGCCGGCCAGATCTGGGTACAGGACGGTCCAGGGAATCGCGATCTCGGCGTTCTTCCAGAAGGCCCACTGGGCCTTGGCGTCGGCCGCGGTGCCGGTGTTGTCGGCCTGCGCCGCGGTGACCAGCCCGCTGACCGGCAGCACGGCGCCGTCGGCACTGGTGACCCGGAACGCGCGCGGCTTGCCGCCCGCGAAGGCGTCGGCCGCGGGGCGGCCGAGCATGAAGTCGACGTGGTGGCCCGCGGGCATCACGACGTTGGCGGCCAGCGAGTCCAGCAGCGCCGCGTTGGTCGGGCCGACGCCGCTGTCGAGGTCGAGGTACACGGTCAGGGCCTCGTCGGCCCCGAAGTCCTGGTAGGTCAGGCCGACGTACAGCTTCGTCTCGTCCCA
>CAINDZ010000694.1 GCA_903847545.1 uncultured bacterium
CTCGTCCAGGCGCGCGGGATCGTCCTCGCGCAGCCAGCCCAGCACCTCGGCGCGCGTCATCACGGCAGCACCGCCGTCTCCTGCGCCACGCCGGCGCGACCGAGGGTCACGGTGAACGTCGAGCCCACGTCCGGCTCGCTCGTCACGCCCACGTCGCCGCCGTACACCTGCGCCAGGCGCTTGACGATCGACAGGCCCAGGCCGCTGCCCAGGATGGAGCGCGTCTTCTCGTTCTTGATGCGCACGAACTCGCCGAACAGCCGCGCCGCCTCGTCGGGCGCCAGGCCGATGCCCGTGTCCGCCACGGTGATCGTCACCAGTTCGTCGTCGGCCGCCAGCCTGACGGCGACGCTGCCGCCGTCGCGGTTGTACTTCACGGCGTTGGTCACCAGGTTGTTCAGCACGATCTCGACCTCGCCGGGGTCGGCCGCCAGCGTGACCTCGCCCTCGCAGGCCAGGTCCACGGTAATGCCGCGCGCGGCGGCCTCGGCGGCCACGGTCTCGATCGCCTTGCGCGCGACCAGGCCCACGTCGACGGTCGCCAGATCGCGCTGCTTCTGGCCCGACTCCAGCCGCGTCAGGTCCAGCAGGTCCATGATCAGCTTGCGCATGCCGTCGACCCGCAGCTTCGAGCGGCCCACCGGCCCGTCGTAGGCCGCGATCGAGTCGCCCAGCGCGTGGTCCTCCAGCAGGTTCAGGTAGCCCTCGATGGCCGCCAGCGGGGCCTTCAGTTCGTGCACCAGCACCGAGATGAACTGGAAGCGGATCTGCCGCTTTTCCAGCGCCAGCCGGCGCGCCTGCCGCTGCAGCAGCAGGTGGCGGGTGGCCTTGCGCACGGTTGTGCGCAGCTCCTCGGGCGTGAACGGCTTGGCCAGGAAGTCGTAGGCGCCGCGCTTGGTGGCCACGACCGCGGTCTCCAGCGAGGCATAGGCGGTGATCATCACCGTCAAGAGGTCGGGCGCCTGCTCCGCCAGCGCCGCCAGGACGTCCAGCCCCGAGATGCCCGGCAGCTTGTGGTCCAGCAGCAGCAGGTCGGGCGCGCCGGCGGCGATCATCGCCAGCGCCTCCTCGCCGCTGCCGGCCTGGTCCACGGCCAGCCGGACCTCGGCCTCCATGTCGGGGACCGCGTAGACGAAGCCGTCCAGCGCGCGCGCCACGGCGGCGCGCATGCCGGCCTCGTCGTCGACGATCAGGATCCGCAGCGTGTCCATCTTCCGATCGCCTTTCCGGCGCGGCGCTCCCTGCCGGCCGTCACTCCAACTGTCCCCTGCGCGGGATGGTGAGCGTGAACGTGGTGCCCGTCGGCCCGGCCGCGGGGTCGGCGTTCGACGTCACGGCCAGGTCGCCGCGGTGCATCTTGGCGATGCCGTAGCTGACCGCCAGCCCCAGCCCGGTGCCCTTGCCGATCTGCTTCGTCGTGAAGAACGGCTCGAAGACCTTGCCCAGGTTCTCGCGCGGGATGCCCACGCCGGTGTCCGAGACGGTGATGACGACGCGGTCGTCGTCGCCGCCCGTGCGCACGACCAGCTCGCCGCCCGCGGGCATCGCCGCGTACGCGTTCTCGACCAGGTTCGTCAGCACCTGGGCCACCTGGTCGCCGTCCAGCTCGGCCAGCGGGTCGGGGCCGTCGTGCAGCGCGGTGACCGTCACGCCCGGCGCCGGCGCCAGCACGCGCAGGCTCATGTCGACCAGCCGGCGCACGTCGGTCGGCGCCAGCGCGACCTTGTTCTGGCGCGCGAAGTTCAGCAGCCCGGCGACGATCTTCTTGCAGCGGTCGGTCTGCTCGACGATCACCGACAGGTCCTCGCGCAGCCGCTCCTCGCCGGGGTCGCCGGGCGCGCCGTGCTCGTCCAGCAGCAGGTGCGTGTACATCAGCACCACGCCCAGCGGGTTGTTCACCTCGTGCGCGATGCCGGCCGCCAGCTGGCCCATGCTGGCCAGGCGCTCGGAGTGCATCAGAGCTTCCTGCGCGCTGGCCAGCTGCGTGTTCGACACGGCCAGCTCGCCGACGGTCCGCTTCAGCTGGTCGATGGTGTAGGGCAGGCACATCTCGCTCTCGGCCAGGCCCTTGTCGATGGCGATGGCGTGCGCCAGGCAGGTGTCGTAGCCGCAGGCGCCGCAGTCCAGCTCGTCCCGGCGCGATTCCTTGCCCATTCGTTGCAGGATGCCGGCCACCTGGTCGCGCGAGGGGGCGACGAAGCGCTGGTCGTCTGCCGCGAACGTGCGCCCGAGCGGCAGGTCGGCGAAGTGGTCCACTTCCGCCCGGACGGCGCCCTCGTTCAGCGTGTCCCAGCGCTCGCGCACGTAGCGGCTGACCATCTCGCGCCGGCTGAACAGCGGCGCCTCGGAAGTCATTCCCGGGCCCACGATGCAGCCCTTGCAGCAGAGCACCTCCAGCAGGCGCGCCTGCATGTCGCCCGACTCGAACTCGCAGATGGCCTCGACGAAGTTGCGCCGCCCGTCGGCCACGACGATGTCGCCGTCGACCAGGTCCTCCTGGATGCGCGCCGCCTGCAGCAGCCCGCGGCTGATCGGGAACAGCGCGCCCAGGCCGCCGCGCGGGGCGTCGAACTCGGACGGCTCCACCGCGGCCGCGTCCAGGCCCGCCGTCGCGAACATCTGCCGGATCTCGGCGAAGGTCAGCGCCGCGTCGACCTCGCCGGCCATCGCCTGCGAGTCGGCCTCGGCCTTCTTGGCGATGCACGGCCCGATGAACACGATGCGCAGGTCGTCGCCGTGCACGCGCCGCAGCACGCGCGCCGTCGCCACCATCGGCGAGACGATCGGCGCCAGCGACGGCACCGCGTCCGGGTGGTAGCGTTCGACGTAGGCCACCATGGCCGGGCAGGTCGTGGCGATGTAGCGCCCGCCGGGGTTGCCCTCGACCAGCCGGCGGTAGCGGTCGGCCACCAGGTCGGCGCCGAAGCTGACCTCGTTCACGCGCGCGAAGCCCAGCGCGCGCAACAGGCCCACCAGCCGCGCGGGGGGCAGCTCGGGGAACTCGGCCGGGAAGCTGGGGGCCAGGCAGGCCGCCACCGGGTGCGGCCCGGCCAGCAGCGCCTCGACCTCGCCCGTGGTGCTGCGCGCGTGCTTGGCCTTCTGGCTGCAGACGGCGACGCAGTTGCCGCACCCGATGCACCGCTCGACGATCACCGCGGCCTGCCCCGACGTGATGCGGATGGCCTTGGCCGGGCACTCGCGCACGCACGTGTAGCACACGCGGCAGCGTTCCTTGATCGTGCAGATGAGCGGTTCGAGCGTCGGCTGCTTCACGGCCCACTCCCGGCGTCCAGGGTCCGGCGACCTACTTCACGAGGCGCCGGATGGTGCCCCGCAGCTGCTCGGGGCGCACCGGCTTGTCCAGGATCACGTCGGCCCGCGTCCAGCTCGCGGCCTCGTCCGAGCCGGCCGAGAA
>CAINDZ010000695.1 GCA_903847545.1 uncultured bacterium
GCCTCGCGGAACGCGTCGACGTCGCGAGCGCGCAGCGTCATGCCCGCCGCCTGGGCGTGCCCGCCGTGGCGCACCAGCAGGTGGGCGCAGCGGTCGAGGACGACCTTCACGTCGATGTCGGGCACGCTCCGCGCCGAACCGCGCGCCTCGTCGCCCTCGATGGAAATCAGCACGACCGGCAGCTGGTACTGCTCGACCAGCCGCGCGGCGCCGATGCCGATGATGCCCTTGTGCCACTCGGAGGAGGCCAGCACCAGGCCCGGGTCGCCGCGCCGGACGTACGGCAGCGCCGCGGCGATGGCCTCGTCCTTCAGGCGCGCATCCTGTTCCTTGCGGCGGTTGTTGGTGCGGTCGGCCTCCTCGGCCAGCGCGCGGGCCGTGGCGTGGTCGCGGGTCAGCAGCAGCTCGAGCGCCGACATGACGCGACCGATGCGCCCGCACGCGTTGATGCGAGGGGCCAGCTGGTAAGCGAAGTCGCCGGTGGTCACCGGGAAGCCGCGATCGAGCCCGGCCACCGCCAGCAGCGCCGCCAGTCCCGGGCGGATGGAGCCGCGGTCGTTGAAGCGCTCGAGCCCCTTCTTGACCAGGATGCGGTTCTCGCCGACCAGCGACATCTGGTCGGCCACGAGCCCCATCGCCACGAGGTCGAGCACCGTGGTCAGGAACGACTCGGGCAGGCTGGCGGGATCCGTCTGCCGCAGCGCCTGCGCCAGCTTGAACGCGACGGCGACGCCGCACAGCTCCTGGTTGGGATAGGTGGCGCCGTCGCGACGCGGGTTCACCAGCGCCGTGGCGCGCGGGCGCTCCTCGAAGATGTGGTGGTCCAGCACGACGACATCCAGGCCGAGGTCGCGCGCCAGCGCGATCTCCGCCAGCGCCGCCGAGCCGGTGTCGACCGTCAGCAGCAGCGTGACGCCCAGGTCGGCCCACTCGCGCACCATGCGGCCGGCGACGCCGTAACCGTCGGTGGCGCGATCGGGAATGAACGGGGGCTCGCACTTCAGGCGCGCGCCGTCGACCTCGAGCGTGCTGAGCGTCTCGTAGAGCAGGGCGCTGCCGGTGATGCCGTCGACGTCGAAGTCGCCGTGCACGGCGACGCGTTCGCCGTCGCGCGCCGCCTGGCGCACGCGCTCGACCGCGAGGTCCATCTCCTCGAGGTCGAACGGGTCATGGAGCTGGTCGAGCGAGGGATAGAAGAAGCCCTCGAGGGCGTGCGTGCCGGTCACGCCGCGGGCGGCGAGCACGCGCAGCAGGCAGTCGGAGACCGGCACGTCCAGCGGCACCTTGCGGCGCATCGCGGTCAGGACCGTCTCGTCGATGGGCTCGCCCCGGCGCCACGGACGGCCGGTGAACACGCCCACCGGCTGCGCCTGCGCCTGGGAATCGTCCCGCGAGTCACCCACGCCTGCTCGCTTCCCGTTCGGCCGCCGCAAGGCAGCCGGACCTGGCCGCGGCGGCATGCCGCGGGCCGTGCGATAGACGTGAGAAGCCGGTCGTAAGCCGAGTTCTGTTACCGCTGCGTCCTTGCGGACGCTGCGGCGGCGGTCATGTATCTAGGACCGTCGTTACCGACGGCCTCCAGCGACCTACCCGGGAGTGCAAACGAGACGGGCCGTCTCATCCTCCCCTATTTGGTCTTGCTCCGGGTGGGGTTTACCCTGCCACCTCCGTCGCCGGAGGTGCGGTGAGCTCTTACCTCGCCGTTTCACCCTTACCGGCGCTTGCGCGCAGGCGGTTTATTTTCTGTGGCACTTTCCGTGGGATCACTCCCCCTGGCCGTTAGCCAGCACCCTGCCCTGCGGAGCTCGGACTTTCCTCGGACCTCCCGAATCACAAGGATTTGGGAGGCACGCGACTGCCTCCCCGGCTTCTCACGCCCAAGAAGATAGCGCCGCACGGCGGTGATGTCACCGGGCTTTTCGGGAGGCGCCCCGCAGGACCGTCTCAGGCGTCCAGCGCCCGGTTGGCCAGGGCGTCGGCGTGCGCGTTCTGCTCGCGCCGGACGTGGGTGACCTCGAACTCGGCCATGCCGCGGCTCATGAAGGCCACCTGCTGGTACAGGGGACGCAGCTCAGGGCTCTTGACCCGGTAGACGCCAAGCAATTGCCGGACAATGAGTTCGCTGTCCAGGTGCAAGTGAACCCGCTTGACGCCCCACTTCAGGCAGAACTCCAGGGCGGTGACGACGGCGCGGTACTCGGCCATGTTGTTGGTGGCGCGGCCGATGGCCTCGCTGTGCTCGGCCAGGTCCTCGCCGGCCCGGCGGGAGAAC
>CAINDZ010000696.1 GCA_903847545.1 uncultured bacterium
AGAGACAGCCCCGCCGCGCCGTGCAGCTTCTGCGCGTTGATCGCGTCGAGCACGTCGAGGCTCTCGGCCTTGCTCTTCAGCGCGACGCTGCGCTCCTGCACGAACTCGCCGAGCACGTCGATGGTCGACCACGCGCCCTCCTGCTGCGACAGCCGCGCCGCCGTGTCGATCGCGTCGGGCAGCTTGTCGCCGGCGATGTAGCGTCGGGAGACCTTGCGGATGATGGCCTTGGGGACCACCGGCAACATGGCGACGATCATGCGATTGAACATCCGGGACACCGCCTGGCAGGAAACAGGGGACCGTTCGGACGGGCAGCGACGAATATGGAGCGGCGCCCGGGGGTGGGCAAATCGGAACCCGTGGCGGAAGATTTTGGCCTGCCGCCCCGCCCGCCTCATTGAACATTCGTCAGGATTAAAGCCGATTGCGATGGTGGCGATTACGGCCCGCGGGCAAAAAAGACCGGGCTGGACATGCCGGCCTCGGCGCGACCTCCTGCACGCGAAATGACGTCATTAATACTTTCCATGTAAGAATCATGTCCCGCACATCCCCATTCCTGTGTCGACGTGTCAAAAAAACGCCCATGTGGCCCAGTATTCATGGGCCCTCGTCCCGCGCGGCGGATCCGGGCCGCCCGGCCGAAGCCCCCGCCACCCCCATCCTTGGCCGCCTCCTTGCAGTCCGGCGGTAAAGCCGGCCGATTCTGCGCCGATGGTAAGTGACGCAGTGACAGCGGCGGGACGCCCCGAAGGCGCCCCGTCCGGGCGGCCATCCAGGGGAGCACGCAAGGATGCAGAAGGTTAAAGAGACCTCGTCCATCGGCAACATCCTCGTTGCCGAGGGCAAGATCACCGCGGAGCAGCTGCGCGAGGCCCTGGCCGAGCAGCATGAGACGCGGGAGCGCCTCGGCGAGATCCTCGCGCGTCGCGGCCTGATCGACGAGTCCGACCTCTTTGGCGCGCTGTCCAAGCAGCTCGGCGTGCGTTCGTTCGACCCCGCCAAGGACGAGATCACGGGCGAGGCGCTCGAGCTCGTCTCCTACGAATTCGCCACACGACGCGACATCGTGCCCATCCGCATCACCGACGGCATCTTGACCGTCGCGATGGCCGACCCCCTGGACATCGAGACCCGCGACCGCCTGACACGCATCGCCTCGGAACGCAACCTGGTCATCGACGTGATCTTCGGCCCCTCCGGCACGCTCAAGCGCGTGCGTGACGCCAACTACCGGCGCGCCGAGGGTTCGCGCCACGTGAGCAGCATCGTCGACCGGGTCGTCGACGAGGTGCGCGAGACCACGGCGCTGGACGCCGCGCTGCAGGACGACGCCCAGCAGAAGGCGCAGGACGCCGGCGTCGTCGAGCTGGTCAACCAGGTCATCACGCGCGCCATGCAGGAAGGCGCCACCGACATCCACGTCGAGCCGCACCTGAACGACCTCATCATCCGCTACCGCATCGACGGCCTGCTCAACGACGCCCTGGTGCTGCCCATCGAGGTCTACACGGGCACCGCCAGCCGCATCAAGATCCTTTCGCACATGGACATCGCCGAGCGCCGCGCCGCCCAGGACGGGCGCTTCTCGCACCGCGCCGGCAACCAGGAAGTGGACATCCGCGTCTCGGCCGTGCCGACCAACCACGGCGAGAAGATCGTGATGCGACTGCTGAAGAAGTCGAACTTCGACTTCACGCTGCGCGACCTGGGGTTCTCCGAGGCCGACCACACGGCCTTCCAGACCGCGTTGCGCCAGCCGTACGGGCTCATCCTCCTGTCGGGACCCACCGGCTCCGGCAAGACGACCACGCTGTACTGCAGCCTGCTCGAGCTGCGCGACGAGGCGACGAACATCACGACCATCGAGGACCCGATCGAGTACCAGATGGACCGCATCAACCAGGTCCAGGTGAACGTCCGCAAGAACCTGACGTTCGCCACGGCGCTGCGCTCGTTCCTGCGCCAGGACCCCGACGTGATCATGGTCGGCGAGATCCGCGATGCCGAGACGGCCGACATCGCCGTGCGCGCCGCCCTCACGGGCCACCTCGTGTTCAGCACCATCCACGCCAACGACGCCCCGTCCACGGTGACGCGACTGGTGTCGATGGGCACCGAGCCGTTCATGGCCGCCAGCGCGCTCACGCTGGTCGCCGCGCAGCGCCTTGTGCGCCGCAACTGCCCGTACTGCCTCGAGGAGTACACGCCCACCGACTCGGTGCTGCTGGCGACCGGGGTCGAGGACCCGTCGCAGTTCCGCTTCGTCCGGGGCACGGGCTGCGCCGCCTGCCGCGGTCGCGGGTTCTCGGGCCGGCTTGCCGTGCTCGAGCGCATGACCATCACGCCGGACCTGCGCGACATGGTGGCGCGCAACACGCCGGCCGCCGAGATCCGCCGCCTGGCGCTGCAGCAGGGCATGAGCACGCTTCGCGGCAACGGACTCGAACGCGTGCGCAAGGGAACGACGACCATCGAGGAAGTGCTGCGCATCTGCGCCGCCGACGCCTGACGACACGGAGGAACCGGGAATGGCGAACTTTGCGTATGTGGCCAGGTCCGACGACGGCAAGGAAGTCACGGGCTTCCAGGCCGGGAC
>CAINDZ010000697.1 GCA_903847545.1 uncultured bacterium
CCGGCACACGGTGCGGGCCAGGTGCAGGTTGGCCGCGGCCAGGGTGCCGCCCGGCAGGATGAAGTTGCGCAGCGGCGGCAGCTGGGCGTCGTGGGCGTCGATCAGGCCCTCCAGGCTCGCGGCGGCAAAGGGGTCGGCGGGCGCGCCGTTGACCGCCAGCTCGGCCGAACGGCGGGGGTTGGCCAGCACGGCGCCCAGGTCGAACAGGCGGCTCTGCAGCGCGGTCAGTTCGCCCGCCAGCTGTGCCTGCCCGGCGCCGCCCTCGGCCACCAGGTGCGCCACGCAGCAGCCCAGGACGCTGTTGAGCTCGTCGACGATGCCGTAGGCGTCGACCCGGCCGCCGGACTTGGGCACGCGCGCGCCGTCGCCCAGCGAGGTCTCGCCACCGTCGCCGCCGCGGGTGTAGATCGGGGTCATGGGGGCCATCCTCCGGGCTCGGTTGCAGCCAACCGGCCCATTCTGGTCGAACGGGCCGGTCGGCGAAAGTAATTTTCAGGTTCGGCGACCGATCACTTGAGCAGGGTCACCGATCTGGCGGCCGTGCCCGCGGCGCTGCGGACCACCACCCGGTACACGCCCGCCGGCAGCGCGCGCCCGGCGGCGTCGCGGCCGTCGAACACGTACGCGGCGCGGCCCGACCCGTCCAGCTGCAGGCGGCCCGAGGCCAGGGCGCGCCCGGCCAGGTCGACCACCGTGACCGTCGCCGGCTGGTCCGCGGGCCCTTCGACGTCGATCCGGGCCGCAGGGTTGCACGGATTCGGGAACGCGGGGCCCAGCCGAAGGGTGGCCAGCGCCGGCACGGGCGGCGCCGGGGCGGCCACCGGGTCGGCCGTCAGCACGAAGCTGAACGGCGGCAGTCCGGTGGGCGCGGGCGTGGCGTTGAGCGCGGCGCCGGTGCAGGCATCGTAGGCGCGCAGGCCGTCGGCGCCCGCGGTGCGGTCGGCCAGGAAGACGCGGCAGCCGCCGTCCCAGGCCAGGTCGGCGTACACGAAGCCCGCGCCCTCGCGCACCGTCACGTGCGAGGGGCCGCCCTGCCAGCGCACCAGGTTGGTGTTCCAGGTGACGATGTCGCCGACGATGGCCCACACGTCCTGCGCGCCGGTCGTGACGAACGCGCTGAGGTCGCCGCCCAGCTGCGCCTCGGTGGCCACGTAGCCCAGGCTGGCCATCGCCTCGGGGTCCACCTCGTCGATGCCGCCGTCCAGCGCGCCGTACCAGCCGACGCAGCCGACGCGCAGGCGCTCGTGGCCGTTGTGGCCGACCACCTCGATGCGCGTGTACGGGTTGCCGCCCGCCAGCGTGATGGGCTGCGTGCCGGACTGCGACGGGTTCGCGTCGATCCACTGTCCCGCGGCCATGTCGAAGACCAGCAGCGCGCCCGGGCCGGTGGGAGCGTACCAGTTGGCGCGGTCCAGCTTCTGGCAGGCGATGAACAGGCGGTCGCCGCGCGCCAGCATCCAGGCGGTCTCGGGCAGGCCGTCGGTGTCGGCGAAGGCGGCCGTCGAGTAGGTCTGGTTCACCGTGCCGGTCGTCGTGTCGACGCGCAGCAGCACCGCCTGGTCGTAGCAGCTGACGAAGGCGCGGCCCTGCGTGTCGAAGGCGATGTCCTGCGGGTTGCGGCCGGCGCCCAGGCTGAACTCGCGCACCAGCGCCATGCCCGCCGCGGGATCGTACACCTGCAGCAGGCTGGCGCCGCCGCGCCCCACCACGTAGAGCAGGCCGTCGTGCAGGCGGCCGATGGCGTCGCCGGGCGTCGTCGCCAGGTCGGCGCCGGTGGCGGGCGTGGCGGCCTGCGCGTAGGCGCGCAGGCGGCCGAACTGCGAGTAGTCGCCGGTCAGGACCCAGGCGTTGTCGGCGCGGGCGGTGGCGGTCGCCGCGGCAGCCAGCAGGGCCGCCGCCAGGAGGGTGCGCAGTCGTGGTGCCAAGGCCGGTCTCCCTTACAGGTCAGCGAGGTCCATCGCCAGCCGCCACGTGCGGCCGGGCAGGGGAAAACCCTCGACATCGTAGACATCGTTGTCGGTCACGTTTTCGACGGTGGCGCTCACACGCATGGTCGCGCCGGCGCGCAGCCAGCCGGCGGGCACGCTGCGCGAGCAGCC
>CAINDZ010000698.1 GCA_903847545.1 uncultured bacterium
CCTCGGGTCGGCCGGAACTGGCGCTGGCGGTGCTGGGAGAGCAGCGGGACGACCCGCGGTGCGCCCTGGGCGCCGTCGTCGTCGCGCTGGTGACGGGCAACGGCGTGGACGTCTCGCTGGATCTCGACCAGGCGACGGCCGACGCCGAGTTGTCGACCTGGCTGGAGGTCCTGTGGAATGCGCCGCGCGCCGGCCTGCGCGACGCGTTCGTCGAGCGGGCCGGCGCGCTGGCCGAGGCCTTCCCCTGGGTGCCGGCCTGGGTTGCCGCGCGGCAACCCGCTGCGGTCAGCCCTTCTCCTCGATGAAGAAGCGCTTGCGCAGTTCCTTGACGTAGGTCGCCAGCGCGGCCTCGATCTTCTGCGACTCCACGGCTTGCCGCAGCTGCTCGGCGATCTCGTCGTAGGTGTAGGTGTGGCCGTCCTTGCGGGCCATCATCTTGAACACGTACCAGCCGGCCGGCGTCAGGACGGGCTCGCTGACGGCGTCCACCGGCAGCTCGGCCAGGGCCGACTGGAACGACTCGCTCAGGTCCTCGAGCCGGAACGTGCCGAGCGTGCCCCCGTTGCGCGCGGACGCGGCATCGGCGCTCACCTCGGCCGCCACGAGCGAAAACGCCTCGCCGCCGGTCACGCGCCGGCGGGCGTCGTCGGCCGCGGACTTCGCGGCGGCGACGTCCTGCTCGGTGACGCTGATCGGCAGGAAGACCTGGCTGATGGCGCGTCGCCCGTCGGCCTGCACGGCATCCACGCGCACGATGTGGACCCCGCGCGTGGTCACGATCGGCTCGCTGACCTGCCCGGCCTTCAATGCGAACACGGCCCGGGCCAGGCCGTCGTCGTAGAGGTCGCCCATGCCGACCACGCCCACGACCCCGCCGCGCGAGGCCGCCGTATCCTCGGAATACGTGCGGGCCGCCTCGGCGAAGGCCATGCCGCGCCCGAGCGCCGCCTGGACCTTCGCGACCTTCTGCTGGACGGCCTGCCGCGCCTCGCGCGAGGGCTGCACCGCGACCAGGATGTCGGCGATCGTCACGCTGTCGGGCTCGGCGGGCATCTCGGCCAGGTGGGCCTGGTAGTAGTCGCGGACCTCGTTCTCCATCACCTCGATGTCGGGGCGGATGAACTTGCCCACGACCAGGCGCAGGTACTGCTGGTCGCGAAGCTGCGACGCCATGCGGGCGCGATAGTCGGCCAGCGTCATGCCGCTGCGGCCCAGCTCGGCCTCCAGCGCCTCGAGGCTGCCGAAACGCTCGACGAACTGCTTGATCTTCTCGTCGACGCTGCCGGCGATCGCGTCCTGGTCGACGCTCATGTCCGCCTGCTTGGCGGCGGCGATGATGAGCTTGCTCTCGACCAGGCGGTCGAGGACCTCGCGCCGGACGGTCGCGTCGTCGACGGTGACCTGCTCGCCGGCGTACTGCCGCTCGAGCCGGTACAGCTCGGTCTCGCGTTCGAGATCGCTCTGCAGGATGGCTTCCTCGTCGACGATCGCGACGATCCGGTCGACCAGGACGGGGACGTTGCCCTCGGCCTGGACGGCCCCGGGCGGCGATGCGGGCTCGGCGCCCG
>CAINDZ010000699.1 GCA_903847545.1 uncultured bacterium
CCGGCGCCGGTCCTCAAGTTTTCCGCCGCCCGGCCGAAAACCACCATGGGACAACGGTTACGCGCCGGCGTAGGCAATGAACCGGCACGGATCGCAGCAAGGAAAGGCCGCCATGCCGCGAATTCTGGTTGTGGATGACGAGGAACAGGTGCGGCGCGTGCTGAGGCTGGTGCTCGAGCGCGCGGGCTACGAGGTGGACACGGCCGCCGACGGCAACGAGGCCGTGGCCGTCTTCGACCCGGTCCGGCACGATGTTGTCATCACCGACATCGTCATGCCCGAGAAGGAAGGCATCGAGACGATCCAGGAGCTGCGCCAGAAGAGCTCTGGCGTGCGGATCATCGCGATCTCCGGCGGCGGCCGCATCAGCCCCGAGGAATACCTCGACTGGGCCAAGCGGTTCGGCGTGCACTGCACGTTCACGAAGCCGATCAACCGCGACGAGTTGCTGAGCACGCTGGCCGCGCTGACGGCCGTCGTTCCTTCCTGAGGCGGGGCGCCTCAGCGCGCGGCGATGGCCGCGAGGCAGTCGCGCGCGAATCCTGTCAGTGACGGATCGCGCGCGCCCATCACCAGGACCACATCGCCGGGACGCGCCTCGGCCGCGATGAGCGGGGCGATCCCGGCGCGGTCGTTTTCGAAGCGCGCGTCGCGCCCGACCTTCACGATGGCCGCGACCAGGTCCGCCGACGAGATGTCGCGCACCACAGTCCCCCCGGCGAAGAAGATCTCCGGCAGCCACAGCACGTCGTCGGCCGCCAGGTGGTCGCTGAACGCGGCCACCAGCGCGTCGCGCAGGAAGCGCGTTGGCCCGAAGCCGTGCGGCTGGAAGAAGGCCAGCACGCGGCCGCCCGGCCGCACGCGGCCGTGTGCCGTGGCCAGGGCGGCGGCGATCTTGTCGGGGTTGTGCGCGAAGTCGTCGATGACCTCGACGCCTTTCGCCTCGCCCAGGCCCTGGAAACGGCGCGCGATGCCGCCGAAGCCGGCCAGCGGCGCGGCCATGTCCGGCAGCGCCAGGCCGGCGCGGGCGCAGGCGGCGATGGCGGCGGTCGCGTTCAGCACGTTGTGCCGGCCGGGCTGCGACAGGCCGAAGGGCTGCCCCTGCAGGCGGAAGCCGGCGGCGCGCGGCGAAAGCTCGATATCCGTCGCGCGAAACGCCGCGCCCGCCGCGCCGGGCTCGGCGCCGAACAGCACGGCGCCCTTGTGCAGCGCGGCCAGGTTGTCGTCGGCCGCGCAGACGAACGGGCCGCGCGTGCGCTCGCGGAAGGTGCGGAACATCGCCAGGATCTCGTCGGGCTGCTTGTGGTCCAGGCCCAGGTTGAGCACGACGCCCAGCCAGGGCTCGTAGCGCACGAGGCTGCCGTCGCTCTCGTCGGCCTCGACGACCAGCCACGGCGCGCCCCCGTCGGGGGCCGCCCCCGGCGCCCACACGTTGCCCGGCTCGCCCTGCGCGGTCAGGTCGGCCAGCGCGCCGCCGGTCAAAAGGCCGGGCTGCAGGCCGCAACCCCGCATGATCGCGAACACCATGCCCGTGACCGTCGACTTGCCGCTGGTGCCGCTGATCGCCACGCTGCGGTGCGAGGCCACATGGCGCGCCAGCAGCTCGGAACGGTGCAGCACCGGCACGCCGCCCGCGCGCGCGGCCGCGACGTCGGGCACCTGCGCCTCGACGGCCGTCGAGACGACCAGCGCCTCGCACGGGCCGTGGGCCGCCGCCAGAAACGAGCCGTCCTGCGGGACGATGACGACGCCCTCGCGCTCGAGCTGTGCGCGCAGCTCGGGGTTCTGCCCCTGGTCGAACGCGCGGTCGCTGCCGCTGGCCTTGCCGCCGCGGCGCACCTCGAACAGCGCCAGCGCGCTCATGCCGCTGCCGCCGACGCCGGCGAAATGCAGGCGGCCGCCGCCCGCGTGCGGGTCAGATGATGACAACGGGATCGCCTTCCCGCACCTGCTCGAAGAGCTCCGCCACGTCGGCGTTCGCCATGCGCACGCAGCCGTGCGAGCAGGGCGTGCCCAGGCGGTCCTCGGCGCTGGTGCCGTGGATGTAGATGTAGCGCGCGAGCGAGTCGACGCCCGGCCCGCGGTTGACGCCGTCCTCCAGTCCGTCGAGCGTCAGGATGCGCGTCAGGATGAGGTCGGCCGGCAGCGGCTCGCCGTCGGGCGCCGTGACGCCGGCCGCCACGTCGGCGGGCCAGGCCAGGCCGATCGGCTCGCGCGACAGGAAGATCGTGCCGGGCGGAGCGCCCGCGCCGATCCGCCGCTCGATCCGGTGCACCCCCGGCGGCGTGCCCCCGGAGCCCTCGCGGGCGTCCACGCCCGCCGCCGCCGTCGAGACCGTCCACTGGCCCAGCGGCACGCCTCCTGCCACCAGGTGCAGCCGCTGGGCAGCGACGTCCACCAGCAGCCAGCGCGCCTCGCCCTCGGGAGCCAGGCGCCGGACGGCGGCCAGGCCCGCGGCCACGGGGGGCAGCGGGGGGCGGGCGGGGGCGACTGGGGGGGTGGCGGACGTCACGACGTTCTTGCGAAGCTCCCGGAAAACGGCCACTTTGTTTGTTAAATAAATATCGACCGTGGCGGTGGTCCAGCCCCGCGGTCGCCAGACGGCCGGCGCGGCAGGAGAAGCCCAATGTACGACATCGATGCCTCCCTTGACACCCAGATCATGGCGCTCGGGCGACACCGGCCGGCCGTCATCTTCGTCGAGGCAACCGACCCGCGCGTGATCGAGGCGGCCTGCAGGCTGCCTCGCTTCATCAGGCCGGTGTTCCTGGCCCCGGAGGCCGACGTGCGCGCCGTGGCCGAGCAGGAGCTCGGGCACGTCGATCCCACCCGCATCGCCTTCACGCTGGCCGAGAGCGCGTTCGTCGACATCCGCGAGCGCACCGACCTGCTTGACGAGTTCGCGCAGGCCTGCACCGAGTTGCCGCTGGCCATCCGCCGCACCGACCAGAAGGCCGAGGCCCGCCGCCTGATGTCCGAGCCAGCGCGCTTCGGCATCATGGCCGTCCGGCAGGGGCATGCCGACATGGTCGTGGGCGGCATCCGCCACGAGCCGCACGACTTCTTCCGCCCGATGATCCGCCTGCTGGCCAAGCAGGAGGTGCTGTGCGAGGCCGGCGTCTTCGTGCTGCCGGACACGCACCCGGACGG
>CAINDZ010000700.1 GCA_903847545.1 uncultured bacterium
CCGAGACGTTCCAGAAGCTGCTGAACGCCGCGGGCCGCCCGCTGCCCGAGTTGCTGGTGATCGTCGCCCTCGGCAACGGGTTCATCGTCACGGCCATGCTGTGGGGGGCGTTCCTGGCCCTGCTCATCGACCGCCGGCTGGCGCAGTCGGCCCTCTGCCTGGGGCTGCTGGCGGTGCTGTCGTTCTTCGGGATCATCCACTCGGCCTCGCCCGATGGGCTGATGTACCTGCCGTGGACCCTGGACGGGCTGGCCCGGCAGGTGCCGTACCAGTTCGCGACGGCCTACCTGGCGCTGGGGGCGCTGGTCCTGGCGCTGGTGCGGACCCGGGGGGTGCGCGAGGCGGGGGAGATGGTGGGGCACGGGTAGGGGGGGGTGAGCACATAAATGAAATTAATATGCGATTGCAGCAAGTTGGCGGGTGGTGCCCGGTTGTAATCGATTAAAATATCGCCAGTTACATCGAGCCAGCCGGGCCTGCCGGGGCCCCGACTTGCGCCGGCGCAAGTCCGGGTGGGCCGCGCCGGGTAGTCCTGATCCTCCGGTTCCGGAGGCCTCGCCGGACCCGGCCAGGCCTGTCCCTCGCCCCCCGAAAGCCCATTTTTCCCGCGTAAATCCTTGACATCCCGCGCCCGCCCGGCTAATGTTCCCGATCCACGACCGCAGCCAGACAAGGGCTGCCGTTGTTTTGATTGCCGTAAAGACGGAAACTGGAACATTTTGCCCGGTCTCAGGACTGGGTCATGGCGGGAGTCCCGAATTGCCGACACTCAGTCAGCTGGTCCGCAAGGGCCGCAAGCTCCAGACCAAGAAGAAGAAGTGCCCGGCCCTGCAGGCCTGCCCGCAGCGCAAGGGTGTCTGCACGCGCGTGTACACGCAGACGCCGAAGAAGCCGAACTCGGCGCTTCGGAAGATCGCCCGCGTGCGTCTGACGAACGGCATCGAAGTGACCGCCTACATTCCCGGTGAAGGCCACAACCTGCAGGAGCACAGCATCGTGCTCGTGCGCGGCGGCCGCGTGAAGGACCTGCCCGGCGTGCGCTACCATATCGTGCGCGGCACCCAGGATGCGTCCGGTGTCGACAAGCGCCGCCAGGGCCGTTCGAAGTACGGCGCGAAGCGCCCCAAGGCCGCCAAGGGCAAGAACTAGAACTTCGACCCGGTCCACGTCGGACCGGGTCGTGTTGCGTCCGACGGTCGTAACGGCCGCGGGCGACAGAAAGCCAGGAGCAGAGAGTAATGTCGCGACGCAGGTCTCCCGAGAAGCGTGAGCTCGCCCCGGATCCCCGTTACGGTGACGTGATGGTGACCAAGTTCATCAACTACTGCATGAGCGACGGCAAGCGCAGCGTGTCGGAGTCGGCGTTCTACCGTGCCCTGGAAACCGTGAAGGAAAAGAGCGGCCAGGAAGGCATCGATGTCTTCCGGACCGCGCTGAACAACGTGAAGCCCAGCGTCGAGGTGAAGTCCCGGCGTATCGGCGGTGCCACCTACCAGGTGCCCGTCGAGATCCGCGCCGAGCGTCGGACGCAGCTGGCCATGCGCTGGCTGATCTCCTTCGCCCGGACCCGTCCGGAGCAGACGTTCGCCGACCGGCTGGCTAACGAGTTGTTGATGGCGAGTAAGAACGAAGGACCGTCTATCAAGAAGCGCGAAGACACTCACCGTATGGCTGAAGCGAACCGTGCGTTCGCCCACTGCCGCTGGTAAGGGTCCCTCTCGTTCGTCATCAAGCGCTCAGTGCTTGAAGGATCGCACATTCGAATAGCCTGGTAGTTGTCCCGCGGACGGATTCGCAGGGGCCAGAGGCAAAGGCGACGCACCGCTCGTGTAAGAGCCAAGGTGCGCTTCGCCTTGATAGGTTAATCGGCTTGTGCGGCCGAGTGGTCTCAATGGGTTTGTGCCCGACGCTCAGGCGTCCGCAGCCCGCAGGGGAGTCGACGTTGTCTCGCGAAGTCGCTTTGGACATGACCCGGAACATCGGGATCATGGCTCACATCGACGCCGGCAAGACGACGACGACGGAGCGGATCCTGTTCTACACCGGACGCGTGCATCGGCCCGGTGACGTGGATGACGGCGCGACCCAGATGGACTACATGGATCAGGAACGCGAACGCGGCATCACGATCATGTCCGCGGCGACGACCTGCTCCTGGCGCGAACATCGGATCAACATCATCGATACCCCGGGCCACGTCGATTTCACCGCCGAGGTGGAACGAAGCCTGAGGGTGCTGGACGGGGCCGTGGCGGTGTTCTGCGGCGTCGGCGGGGTCGAGCCCCAGTCCGAGACCGTCTGGCGGCAGGCGGATCGCTACTCGGTCCCCCGCATCGCGTTCATCAACAAGATGGACCGGCTGGGGGCGGACTTCGAGAGGGCGGTCCAGAGCATGGTCGAGCGCCTCGGCGCGAAACCGGTGCCCGTGAGCCTGCCGATCGGGGCCGAGGACGGCTACCGCGGGATCATCGACCTTCTGGCGATGAACGCGCGCTACCCGAACGAGGCCGACCTGGGGGCGACCTTCGAGGTCGGGGAGATCCCGGCCGAGCTGCTCGACGACGCGCAGATGGCGCGACTCGAGTTGATCGAGAAGGTCAGCGAGGTCGACGAGGAGCTGATGGAGCTCTTCCTGGCCGAGCAGGAGCCCACGGTCGCGCAGATCAAGGCGGGGCTCAGAAGGGCCACGCTGGCCGGCCAGCTGGTGCCGGTGCTCTGCGGGTCGGCGTTGAAGAACAAGGGCGTCCTGGAAGTTCTGGACGCCATCGTGGATTACCTGCCGTCGCCCCTGGACCGCCCGGCCATCAAGGGTTCGGGCAAGGACGGGGAAGACGAGCAGGTGCGGCGCCCGGACGACGATGAGCCGTTCAGCGCCCTGGCCTTCAAGATCCTGGCTGATCCGTTCGCGGGGCGGCTGGCTTTCCTGAGGGTCTACAGCGGGACCTTGGGCGCGGGCAAGACGGTGCTCAACGTCGCGACGGGAAAGAGGGAGCGGATCCAGCGCCTGCTGCGGATGCACGCGGACAAGCGCGAGGACGTGACCGAAACCCGGACCGGCGACATCGTGGCGGCCGTGGGCTTCAAGGAGATCCGCACCGGTGACACGCTCACGGTGCAGGAACACCCGCTGCTCCTGGACAAGGTGGCGTTCGCGGAACCGGTCATCTACATGGCCATCGAACCGCGGACGAAGGCCGACCAGGACAAGCTCGGCGATGCCCTGCAGGCCTTGGCCGACGAAGATCCCACGTTCCACGTCCGGCGCGATCCGGACAGCGGACAACAGGTGATCTGGGGCATGGGTGAGCTGCACTTGGAGATCATGGTCGATCGCCTGCAGCGCGAGCACAAGGTGGCCTGCGCCACCGGCCGGCCGCAGGTCGCGTACCGCGAGACGGTGACGCAACAGGTCGTCCAGAAGAGTCAGTACGAGCGGGAGCTCGCCGGGAAGTCGAACTTCGCCGAGGTCGAGCTGACGATCCGCCCCGGAGGCTACGGA
Source organism: uncultured bacterium (assembly GCA_903847545.1). GTDB lineage: Bacteria > Krumholzibacteriota > Krumholzibacteriia > LZORAL124-64-63 > LZORAL124-64-63 > CAINDZ01. The sequence goes on from CAINDZ010000700.1 coordinate 3,500, forward strand.
ACCGGGAACGTGTTCGTCGACGAAACGAAGCCGGGCACGATCCCGGCGGAGTTCATCCCGTTCGTCGAGCAATCGGCGCGCCAGGCCTGCGAGACCGGCGTGCTGGCGGGCTACCCGCTGGTGGATGTGCACATCGCCCTGACCGGCGGCCGTCACCAGGAAGGGCAGTCCACCGAGATGGGCTTCCGGAACGCGGCGGTCAGCGCGCTCTGGGACGGTGCCAAGGCCGCGGGGCCGGTGCTGATGGAGCCCGTCATGGCGGTGGAGATCGCGGTGCCGGCCGAGTTCCTCGGCGACGTCACCGGGCATCTCAGTTCGCGGCGCGGCCGGGTTTCCGGCATGGAGCAGCGACGCACCGACCAGGTGATCCATGCCGACGTCCCCCTGGTGGAGATGTTCGGCTACGCGACGCAGCTGCGGTCGCTGACGCAGGGGCGGGGCGTGTTCTCGATGCAATTGGCTCGGTACGACAGGGTGCCGGACCGGATCGCCGCGGACATCATGCGGCTGTACGCGGGAGCTTGAGGCCGGCCATCCGGACCGAGAGCCTCAATGCAGGAGGTAGTCGAAAGTGGCACGCGCAAAATTCGAACGGACGAAGGACCATGTGAACGTCGGCACGATCGGCCACGTGGACCACGGCAAGACGACGCTGACGGCGGCGATCACGGAGATCCTCTCGAAGAAGGGTCTGGCCGACTACGTGCCGTTCG
>CAINDZ010000701.1 GCA_903847545.1 uncultured bacterium
CCGACCAGGACCAGCGGGCAATCCGCCCCGCGGCCGACCACGGCCAGGCCCGGGCGGTCGGTCCACAGCGCGTCGGCGTCGCCCGTGAGCCCCGGGCCGTCGGCGCGCAGCACGCGCCCGCCGTGGACCTGGTGCGCCCAGGCGACGCCGTCGACGCCGGCCGCATCGCGCAGCGCCTCCATCGCGGCGGCCATCGCCGATGAGCCCGGGTCGGCGCGGAAGTCCGGGCCGGCCGTCGTCGTCCAGCCGTGGGACCAGCCGGCCGCGGCCAGGGCGGGGGCGGTGTCGAGCCAGTCGGGCGCGTTCAAGGCAGGTCCTTTCGCGACGGAGTGTCGGCGAGCCAGGCGCGGATGCGCGCGGCAACATCATCGTCGAGGGGCGACCAGACGGCGGGCCGGTCGGCCAGCCAGGTGGCGGCCGCGGTCCGGACGAAGACGATCTCGCCCGGTTCAGCCGCACGCAACGTCGCGGCCTCCGCGCGCGCCTCGGCCTGCGCGGCCGCGGCCCCGGCGGCGGCCTCGCGCCAGCCGGCGGGCTGGCGCATCGTCAGGAACAGCGGTGGTGCGGCCACGGCCACGGCCAGCAGCACGGCCAGGTGCGTGCGCGGCGGCGCATGCGGTCTCGATCCGCGGCGCCAAGGCCACTCACCCAGCCACGGTCCCGCCTCCCAGGCCAGGATGGGGACCACCGGCAGCAGGTGCCGCAGCGAGTGGTCGAAGCAGGCGTACATCAGGGCCAACGCCGCCGTCGAGCCGCACGCGACCACAGCCGGGTCGCGCCACGTCTTCGCGGTCCTGCCGTCGCCCGCATGTTCGCGCCGCCGGCGCCAGGCCGCGAGGCCCAGGCACGCGACCACGGGCCAGGGCACCAGCCCCGGCCACGCCTGCGCGAAGAACCGGACGCCGCGCGCGGCCTTGCGCGCCACCGGCACGGGGTCGGCCGCCAGCGCGCGCCAGGCCGGCTGGGGCGCCAGTTGGCGATAGACGTCGTAGCCGGGCCACGTGCGCGTGTCCTTGAGCAGCTCGGCCTGGGCCTGCACGCTGAAGAACGGGTCCCCGGCCACCACCAGGTTGCGCACGCCCCACGGCGTGACGATCGCGGCGGCCGCCAGCAGCGCCGCAGCCGGACGACGCATTTGACGGCGCCACGGGGAACCTGTCGCGCCGGCTGCGGCGTCCGCGCGCCGCGCGCCCGGCCATGCCGCCCACCAGGCCACCGGCAGCCACGCCAATTCCGGGCGCAGCAGGGCCAGCAGGCCGAGCAGGACGCCGTCGACGGCGCCCGCCGGCGTCTCGTCATCGCGTCGGCGCAGCCACAGCCCCAGCAGCAGCAGCGATGCGCCCACCTCGGTCAGGCCCCAGTCCACCGCGTAGCGCCACAACGGGCAGGCCAGCATCGCCAGCAGCCACGCGGTCGCGGCCGCGGGTCGGCCGCGCCGCCACCAGGCGGCCGTCCCCAGCCCGCACACGGCCGCCAGCAGCGCGGCCTGCAGGGCGCGCACGGCGCCGATCGTCGCCTCCGCCTCGCCGCCGGCCGCGGCGTACGGCAGCAGCAGCACGACGGGCCATGCCGGTGGCCGGTGCACCAGCGGCTGCGGCAAGGTGCGCGCGAACGGCCAGGCGAACGACAGGGGATAGGCGATGTCGCTGAGGAATCCCTCGCCGCGGGCCAGGTGGCGCGTCACGCCAAGGTGCGTGTAGAGGTCGTCGGTCGGCAGCAGCGGCAGCGGCGGCCGCACGGCCAGCCACCAGGCGCAGGCCAGCGCGGCCGCGACACATCCGGCCGCGCCGGCGCCGGCGGTCAGGGCGCCCCGCCTGCCCGGGGCGTGCCGGCGGGCGGGGGCGGGCCCCGGCGCGTCCACGGGTTCAGTTCCCGCGGCTGCCGGGCTTGGTGACCGGCTGCCCGGCGCGGCACAGCGGGCAATCCGCGGGTTCCCAGGTCTCGACGGCCACGCGCGCCAGCGCGTGCAACGGCAGCGGCAGGTCCACGTCGCCGCCCGTGCGGTCGACGATGCAGGCCAGGCCGACCACGACGCCGCCGTGCGCCTCGACGACGCGCGCCACCTCCAGCAGGCTGGTGCCGCGGGTGACCACGTCCTCGACGATGACGACCTTCTCGCGCGTCTCCAGCGCGAAGCCGCGGCGCATCTCCATCGCCGCGTCCTTGCGCTCGGTGAAGATGAACTTCCGGCCGACGGCGCGGGCCACCTCGTGGCCGATGAGGATGCCACCCAGCGCCGGGCTGACCACCGCGTCGTGCGGGGTGTCGGCGAAGTTCACGGCCAGGGCCGCGCCCAGCTCGCGCGCGAGCTCCGGGTACATCAAGAGGCGCGCGCACTGGAAGTAGGTGTGGCTGTGCCGGCCGCTGCTCAGCAGGAAGTGCCCCTTGTGCAGGGCGCCCAGCTCTTCCATCAGCGTCAACAGGCTGGTCTCGTTCATGGCTCGCCTTTCCGCGCGGATCGGGCGTGGATCTTCCCTGCGAACTCTGCTACGCGAATTCCTGCGCGATCGCCGCCAGCGCCGCGGCCGGGTCGGCCGCGCCGGTCACCGGCCGGCCGATCACCAGGAAGTCGGCGCCCGCCTCGGCCGCCTGGCGCGGCGTGGCGATGCGCTTCTGGTCGTCGGCCGAACCGGACGCGGGGCGGATGCCGGGCGTCACGACCAGCGGCGCCGGTCCCACGACGCGGCGCAGGTCCGGCAGGTCGGCGGCCGAGCAGACCAGGCCGTCGCAACCGCTCTCCCAGGCCAGCGTCGCCAGCCGGGCGACGCGGTCGGCCAGCGAACCGCCGCCGGGCGCCACTTCCTCGAGGTCGCCGGCCGACAGGCTGGTCAGCACCGTGACCGCCAGCAGGGCCGGGCGGCGGCCGCCCGGGGCCACCGGCGCCTCGGCCAGCGCGGCGGCGGCCGCCTGCAGCGAGGCGCGCCCGTTGCCCGCGTGGATCGTGCACAGCGCGGCGCCCATCCGGGCCGCCTGGCGGGCCGCCGAGGCGACGGTGTTGGGGATGTCGTGGTACTTGAGGTCCAGGAAGATGTCGCGCCCGAGCCCGCGCAGGTCCGCGACGACGCCCGGGCCCGCGGCCGAGAACAGCTCGAGGCCCACCTTCACGAAGCCGCCGGCCGGTCCCAGGTTCCGGGCCAGGGCCAGGGCGCTGTCGGCGTCCGGGACGTCCAGGGCGGTGATCAGGCGGCGGCCCGGCGGCAGGGCCCGCAGCTGGCCGATGAGTGCGCTTCGCTCCATGGTGCCTCGATCGGATTCCCGCTGCCGGGCGGCCGCGGCAGGGGCGGTCTGGGGGTGGCCCCACAGGGGGCGGAACGGCCGTCCGGGGGCCCGATTTGGCTTGCCGGGGCCTTGTTCCTGTGACTAACCTTCTTAGCAGCCGCCGCCGCGGAATGCAAAACCATTTTCCCGCCGGAACCCGCGGCTTTCGGCGCGTTTATTGCCTTGGCCGGCGTCATCGTCCCCTTCCGTGCGAGGTGTCCCGTTGCTCGACCGCAAGTTCCTGCGTGAGAACCGCGACCAGGTGGTGCGCGCCGTCGCGCTGAAGCACGAGGCCGTCGATATCCAGGCCTACTACGACAAGGACGCCGCCCGCCGCGCCGCGCTGCAGGAGACCGAGTCCCTGCAGGCCGAGGCCAACCGCGCCAATCGCGCCATCAGCGACGTCAAGAAGGCCGGCGGCGACGCCACCGCGGCCATCAACGAGATGAAGGCCGTCTCGGACCGGCTCAAGCAGCTGAAGGACGAGGCCGCCACGCTCGAGGCCGAGGTCGAGCAGCTCTACCTGCGCATCCCCAACCTGCCGCACGCGTCCGTCCCCGAGGGCGGCGAGGAGTGCAACGTCGTCGTGCGCACCTGGGGCGAGGTCACCGAGCCGAAGCACGCTGTCGTGCCGCACTGGGACCTGGCGGCCGAGCTGGGCATCTTCCACCCCGAGCGCGCCGTCCGCATGAGCGGCAGCGGCTTCACGGTGCTGTCGGGCCAGGGCGCCCGCCTCGAGCGCGCGCTCATCAACTGGTTCCTCGACGTGCACCTGGCGCAGGGCTACACCGAGTTCAACATCCCGTACCTGGTGAACCCCGAGGCGATGCAGGGCACCGGCCAGCTGCCGAAGCTGGCCGAGGACATGTACCACTGCCCGGTCGACGGCCTCTACCTGATCCCGACGGCCGAGGTCTCGGTCACCAACGTGCACATGCAGGAGACCCTCGACGCCACGCAGTTGCCGCTGAAGTACTGCGCGTTCTCGCCCTGCTTCCGCCGCGAGGCCGGCGCCGCGGGCAAGGACACGCGCGGCCTGCTGCGCGTGCACCAGTTCCACAAGGTCGAGATGGTGAAGTTCGTGGCGCCCGAGACGTCGTGGGACGAGCTCGAACTGCTGACCGCCGACGCCGAGGAGCTCCTGCAGAAGCTGGAACTGCCGTACCGCGTGCTGGCGCTGGCCACCGGCGACCTCAGCTTCGCCGCGTCCAAGTGCTACGACCTCGAGGTGTGGGCGCAGGGCGTCGGCAAGTGGCTCGAAGTTTCGTCGTGCAGCAACTTCACCGACTTCCAGGCGCGCCGCGCCGGCATCCGCTTCAAGGGCGGCGCCGACAAGGGCTACGTGCACACGTTGAACGGCTCGGGCCTGGCCCTGCCGCGCGTGCTGGTGGCCATCATGGAGAACTACCAGACCGGTGACGGGCGCATCCGCGTGCCCGACGTGCTGCGGCCCTACATGGGCGGGCTGGAGTTCATCGGATGACCAGGTTCCCGAAGCCGCGGCTGGGCACGTCGTGGCTGCGGCGCCGCTACCTGTTCAACACCTACCTCGTCCTCGGCAGCGTCAGCATCGTCGTGGCCACGACGGTGTTCACCTTCCGCGTCGCCAAGAGCGTCGAGCGGCAGAGCTTCCTGACCACGCGCCTGCTCTCGGGCGTGGCCAGCCGCCTGTTCAAGGCCGAGTCGGTCGAGGGCATCCAGCCGCTGATCGAGATCATCAACGAGAACGAGGTGCCGTTCATCCTGACCGACAACGCTGGCCGTCCGCTCATGTGGAACGAGCCGGTGATCGGCATCCCGGTGCCCGACTACCAGATCCTCCTGCGCGAGAACATGGCCAACCCGCGCAACCCGGTCATCCTCGAGATCCTGTCGCTTGCGGCGAGCTACGACCAGGAGCAGGACCCGTTCGCCATCGTCGACGCGAGCGGCCAGCGCGTGGGCACCCTGCACTACGGCCGCTCGGCCCTGAGCCAGCGCCTGCGCATCATGCCCTACCTCGAGCTCATGGTGATGGCCCTGTTCTTCCTGGTCATCCTCTGGGCGCTGCAGAGCAAGAAGGACGCGCAGCAGAAGGCGCTCTTCGCCGGCATGGCCAAGGAGACGGCGCACCAGCTGGGCACGCCGCTCACCTCGATCATGGGCTGGGTCGCCCTGCTCGAGGACCGGCTCGGCAAGAACGACGACGTCGTGACCGAGTTGAACCGCGACGTCGACCGCCTCAGCATGGTCTCGGCGCGGTTCAGCCAGATCGGCTCGCACCCGAAGCTCGAGGACACCGACCTCAACGGCGTGGCCGACGACACCATCGAGTACTTCCGGCGGCGCCTGCCGCACCTCGGCGGCCGCGTGCAGTTGCGCCGCGAGGGAACCGTCACCAACCCCGTGCTGTTCAACCGGGACCTGCTGGGCTGGGTCCTCGAGAACCTGATCAAGAACGGCATCGACGCGCTGGTCGACGGCAAGGGCACCATCACGGTGCGCCTCGAGGACGAGCCCGACGGCGGCATCCGCCTCTACGTGGCCGACACCGGCCGCGGCATCCCCCAGCGGGACGTCCGCAAGATCTTCGAGCCCGGCTTCACCACCAAGAAGCGCGGCTGGGGGATGGGCCTGGCCCTCGTCATGCGCATCGTTACGCAGTACCATGGCGGGAAGATCAGGGTCGAGTCGACCAGCCAGCACGGCACCACCTTCCTGGTGACCCTGCCCGCGTCCCGCCCGGCCTGAGCGCCGGCAAAGGAGTCCCCGTGGCCTTCCGCATCCTGTGGGTCGACGACAACATCGAGGAGCTGCGCTCGCACGTGGTCTACCTCGGCGAGAAGGGTTACGCCGTCGAGGGCGTGACCAACGGCATCGACGCCCTGGCCATGCTGCGCGAGAAGCCCTACGACGCCATCCTGCTGGACGAGATGATGCCGGGCATGGGCGGCCTCGAGACGCTCGAGGGGATCCGGAAGATCAACGAGCACGTGCCGGTCATCATGATCACCAAGAGCGAGGCCGAGGACCTGGTCACGCGCGCCATCGGCAAGCGCATCGACGACTACCTGGTCAAGCCCGTCTCGCCACTGCAGATCCTCTCGGCGCTGAAACGCCAGCTCGAGGCGCGCAAGCTGGCCGGCGAGGAGGTGGCCCGCAGCTACATGAGCATCTTCATGGCGCTGGGCGACCGCTTCGCCACCGCCTCGACGCCCGCCGACTGGCTGGCCATCTACGGCGACCTGGTCACCTGGAGCCTGGACCTGTTCGCCTACAGCGACCACGGCCTGCTGCAGACGCTCGAGGAGCAGTACACGGCCGCGAACCTCGCCTTCGCGAAGTTCGTCCGGAAGAACTACCGGGAGTGGGTCAACGCGGCGCCCGGCGGCGCGGCGCCCCTGCTGAGCCCCGACGTCTTTTCCACGTGGGTGGCGCCCGAGATCGAGCGCAAGAAGCAGGTCTTCTGGATCGTGATCGACTGCATGCGCCTGGACCAGTTGCGCATGATCGAGCCGCTGCTGGAGTCTTTCTACCACCTGGACCGGCGCCACTACTGGTCGATCCTGCCGACGGCCACGCCGTACGCGCGCAACGCCCTGTTCGCCGGCCTGTACCCGCTGGACATCGCGCGGAAGTACCCGCAGTGGTGGATCGGCGCCGCCGACCACGAGGGCAGCCGCAACGCGCACGAGGCCGACCTGCTAGAGGAGCAGCTCAAGCGCATCGGCAGCCCCGCCGTCGGCGCCAGCCGCTACTACAAGGTCTCCGACGCGCGCGACACCGACCACCTGCACCGCAACCTGGGCTCGCTCGGCGAGGCCCGCCTGGTCGCCGGCGTCTACAACTTCCTGGACATGATGGCCCACGGCCGCAGCCAGAACCGCATCCTCAAGGAGCTGGCGCCGGACGAGGCCGCGTTCCGCACGCTGATGCGCTCGTGGTTCGAGCACTCGAACCTGTACGACGTGTTCAAGACGCTGGCGCGGCGCGACTGCACGGTCATCCTGACCACCGACCACGGCTCCAAGCTCTGCCGCCGCGCCATCCAGATCCGCGGCAACCGCGACACCAGCAGCAACGTGCGCTACAAGTTCGGGGACAACCTCGGCGTGGACGAAGAGAAGGTCATGCTGATGAAGAACCCCGAGGCGTACCGGCTGCCGCCGCAGACCTCGATCGAGAACTACGCGGTGACGACCGAGAGCAACTACCTGGTCTACCCGACGAACTTCCACGAGTACGAGCGGCTGTACCGCGACAGCTTCCAGCACGGGGGCATCAGCCTGGAAGAGATGATCTGTCCCTTCCTGGTGATGACGCCGCGCTGAGCGGGGGAGCGTCGATGGAGCCCGGACACGCGTTGCCCTCGCCCGACACGTTCCCCGCCGGCGTGCGGACCGTCGGCCCCGCCGCGACCTTCGCGCTGGGCGAGCGCGCGGCCGCCCTGCTGCGCGGGGGCGAGGTCCTGCTGCTGCACGGCGGCCTCGGCGCGGGCAAGACCTGCTTCGTCCAGGGCCTCTGCCATGGGCTGGGCGTCACGGCCGAGGTCGTCTCGCCGACCTTCACCCTGGTCAACACCTACGAGGGGCGCCTGCGCGTGCACCACCTGGACTTCTACCGCATCGGCTCGGCGGCCGACCTGCCGGACATCGGCGTGCCCGACCTGCTGGACGACGTGGAGGACGGCGCCGCGATCGTCGTCGCCGAGTGGCCCGGCCCGCTCGTGTCGGCCCTCGGGGCGCTGCCGTGCCTGGAATTCCTGGCCACGACCGGCGCCGACCCGGACTCGCGGTGCTGGCGCCTGCGCGGACGGCCCGAGCCCGCCGCCGCCTGGCGCGCGCTCTTCGACGGCGGGGAGGGCGCATGCTGACGCTGGCCCTGGACACGGCCACCCGCTGGGGACGCTTCGCCGTCGCCGACGCCACGGGCGTGCTGGCCTACCGGCCGCTGAACGTCGGCGGCAGCTACGCGGATGCGCTGCTGACGGTCGTCGGCGACGTGCTCGCCGATGCCGGCCGTGCCCGCAGCGACCTGGATGCCGTGGCCGTCACGGTGGGGCCGGGCAGCTTCACGGGCGTGCGCATCGGCGTCGCGACCGCCAAGGCCCTGGCCTGGGCGCTCGACCGGCCGCTGTACCCGGTCTCGACGCTGGCCGCCATGGCGGCGGCGATGCTGGCCGAGCACCCCGGTGCCGACCTTGCGGTGCCGGCCCTGGACGCGCGGCGCGGCGAGGTGTTCGCCGCCGTGTACCGCCGCCGGGGCGGCTGGGTCGAGGCGCTGGCCGAGCCCGCGGCCGCCACGCCCGACGCCTGGTGGGCGCGGGCCCGCGA
>CAINDZ010000702.1 GCA_903847545.1 uncultured bacterium
GGCGTCCCGTCCGGCAGCGGCAGCAGAACGCAGAACGTGCTGCCCAGCCCGGGGGCGCTCAGCAGCGTGATGCAGCCCTCCCGCAGGCCCACCAGCCGGGCGCTGATGGCCAGGCCCAGGCCGGTGCCGCCGAACTTGCGCGTGGTCGAGCCGTCCGCCTGCCGGAAGGACTCGAAGATCGTCGGTTGCGCCTCGCGGGGGATGCCGATGCCCGAGTCGCGGACCTTCAGCGAGAGGATGGGCACCCCGGCGCGCCGCCCCTCCAGCGCCACGGTCACTTCGACGGCGCCGTTCTCGGTGAACTTCAGCGCATTGCCGACCAGGTTGGTCAGCACCTGGCCCAGGCGATGCTCGTCGCCGCGCAGCCAGGCCGGCACGTCGGCGCCGACAGTCGCGGTCAGCGTGTTGCCGCGCTTGGCGGCGTTCACCTGCTGCGGCTTCACCACGCGGTCGACCAGTTCGGCCAGCGAGAACGTGGCAGACTCCAGCTCGAGCCGCCCGGCCTCGATCTTCGAGAAGTCGAGGATCTCGTTCACGATGCGCAGCAGCGTCTCGCCGCTGGTCTGGACGTCCGTCAGCAGCTCGCGCTGGTCCATGTCCAGCCGGGACTCGAGCACGACGCCGGTCAGCCCGAGGATGCCGTTCAGCGGCGTGCGGATCTCGTGCGACATGTTCGCCAGGAATTCGCTCTTGGCGTGGTTCGCGGCCAGGGCGGCGCGGTTGGCGGCGGCCAGCTCGACGGCGCGCTCCTCCAGCTCGGCGCCCTTGCGCATGCTCGACCACATCTCGGCGTGGAAGTAGCGCGCCAGCACCAGCATCTGCGCCCAGAACACCACCATCAGAAGTCCCAGTCCCGCCTCGCGGCCGTGGCCCGTCAAGGCGAGCGTCACCGCGGCGGGCAGCAGTTGCAGCGAGACGAAGGCCCGCAGGATGAACAGGCGCGGCGAGAGGCTGCTGATCGAGCCGGCGGCGATGCCGGCGGTCGCCAGCAGGCAGACCAGGAAGGTCCAGTCGAAGCCCAGCTTCAGGCCGACGGTCGGCAGCAGCAGGCCCCAGCACGCGGCCGGCACGAGGGTCACCACGGCGAACCGGCGTCGCCAGCGCCGCGGCGAGGCGTCATACGTGGCGTCGAAGCCGGCGCCCAGGCGCAGGCGCAACGCGCCGGCGACGACGTACATCAGGCCCACGGCCGTCGCCGTCCACGGCGCCACCACCTTCAGGTCGGTGATCAGGGTCAGCAGGAGGATGACGGGGACATAGACGAAGGCCACGCGCCGCGAGCGAACCGCCAGTTCGTGGTCGGCCCGGCGGTCCAGCAAGGGCAGGCGGCGGGCGTTTTCAACGCTCGCGGGGGCGACAGTCCTGCGGCGGCCGTCGGTCAAGGTGGGCGATCCCTTTCGCGGTGGTCATGGGCCCTACCGCGAGATGATCGGCCCTTTTCGCACGGCTTTAAGCCCTATCAGGGCCCTTGGTGCGACTGCGGGCGCCCGACGTGGTCGTACTCGGGGCCGGCCATGCCGTTCCTAACCCGTTCCACCAGTTCACGTTGGTCGGTCTGGCCCCGCCACACGCCGGCCAGGCGCGCCACCTGGATGCCGCCGTAGAACAGCCCCGCGACCAGCACCGCGAAGACCGCCGGCCGCACCTTCAGCTTCAGCCGCGACCAGGGCCGGCCGGCTGGATCTGCAGGGCGTGGCTCTCCGGGCAGGCCGCCACGCACTCGAGGCAGCCGGTGCACTCGACCGAGTGGATGGTGGTCTTCAGGTCGACGTCCAGGAACGACGGGCACACCGACGCGCACTGCCGGCAATTGGTGCAGGCCGACGGCGAGCGCACGATCTTCAGCGGAGAGGCCAGCGAGACCAGCCCCAGCAGCGCGCCGTACGGGCACAGGTACCGGCACCAGAAGTACGGCACGACGAACGACAGCACGGTCAGGATCCCCAGCACCCACACGGTGGTGGCCGACGCGTGCGTGAAGAAGTAGAGCATCTTGATGTCGGAGACGCGGTTGTAGGGCTGGTCGAGGAAGGCCGCCACCTGGTCGCGCGTCATCACGAAGAAGATCGTCCACGAGAAGAACGCCAGCAGCAGGTACTTCACCGACTGCAGCGCGCGGTCGACCCACTTGTGCAGCTTCACGCGCCGCTTGAACACCTTGTGCGAGGCGCGCGCCAGGTACTCCGACAGCGTGCCCACCGGGCACAGCCACGAGCAGAACGCCTTCTTCAGCAGCAGCGCCGTCAGCAGGATGAGGCACAGGATCA
>CAINDZ010000703.1 GCA_903847545.1 uncultured bacterium
GCCAACGTGATCGCGCAGGAGGGCGACGGCGAGGCCTGGCTGCAGGGCTACTTCGTCGACATCTCCGGCCGCGAGATGGCCGAAGCCGCGCTGCGCGAGAGCGAGGAGCGCTTCGAGCTGGCCCTGCAGGCCGCCGAGCTGGGCGTGTGGGACTGGGACATCCCCTCGGGGAGAATCGTCTTCAACGCACGCTGGGCCGAGATGCTCGGTCACGAACTTGCCGAGATTCCCCAGTCGCTGGCGGCCTGGTCCGACCGCCTGCACCCGGATGACATCGCCGGGGTGACCGCCATCCTGGACGCCCACCTTGCCGGCGAGACCGCGCTGTACCAGGCGGAATACCGACTGCGCGCCAAGGACGGCTCGTGGGTGTGGATCATGGACACGGGCAAGGTCATGTCGCGCGACGCCGAGGGGCGGCCCCTGCGGGCCCTCGGCCTGCACCAGGACGTCACGGCGCGCAAGAACGCCGAGGGGGCCCGCGAGTCGGCCCTCGAGCGCTTCCGGACCCTGATCGAGAGCCTGCAGATGGGCATCCTGGTCGAGACCGCCGAGCGGCGCATCATCCAGGCCAACCGCACGTTCTGCGAACTGTTCGGCATTCCCGACCCGGCCATCCTGCTTGGCATGGACTGCGCCGATGCCGCGCGCGGGGCGGCGATGCTCTTCGTCGACCCTGAGGCCTTCGGCGTGCGCGTGGCCGAGATCATGGCGGCGGGAGACGTGGTCGTGAACGAGGAGATGACGCTGAAGGACGGGCGCATCTTCGAGCGCGACTACGTGCCCGTGAACCTGCAGGGCGTGTTCCTGGGCAACATGTGGATCTACCGCGACGTCACGCGGCGCAAGCGCATGGAGAAGGAGTCGGTGCAGCAGGAGCGGCTGGCGGCGGTCGGCCAGCTGTCGGCGGGCATCGCGCACGACTTCAACAACATCCTGACCAGCATCATGGGCTTCACCGAGCTGCTGCAGTCGTCGCCCGAGACGCCGGAGGCGATGCAGGTGAACCTGAGGCGCATCGGCGACTCGAGCCGGCGCGCGGCGCTGCTGGTGCGGCAGATCCTGGACTTCAGCCAGAAGACGATCCGCCACGTGCAGATCATGGACCTCGAGGCGTGCGTGCGCGACGCGGTGGGCTTCCTGCGGGCCACGCTGCCGGAGTCGATCCGCATGGAGTTCGTGGTCGAGCCGGGCGCCTACACCGTGGAGGCCGAGCCCGCGCAGATCCACCAGATGATCACGAACCTGGCCATCAACGCGCGCGACGCGATGCCCGGCGGCGGCGACCTGCGCCTGCACCTGTCGACGGGGACGCCCGCACGGGCCGACACGAACTGCTCGGTGTGCGGCCAGCCGGTCGAGGGGACATGGTTCAAGCTGGCCGTCACCGACACCGGCTCCGGCATGCCGCCCGAGCTGCTGGCGCGCGTGTTCGAGCCGTTCTTCACGACGAAGCGCGTCGGCGAAGGCACGGGCCTGGGGCTGCCGCAGGCGGCGGGCATCGCCGCGCAGAGCGGCGGGCACATGGTCGTCACCTCGACCGTGGGCGTGGGCACGACCTTCACGGTGTTCCTGCCGCCCGCCAAGGCGGCGGCGCCCGAGGCCGCGCCGGCAAAGGCCGAGCTGACGCGCGGGCGCGGCGAGAGCGTGCTGCTGGTCGAGGACGAGGA
>CAINDZ010000704.1 GCA_903847545.1 uncultured bacterium
AGCCTGGACGACGAGGCGAAGATGCTGCGCGCCGCCCGGCGGGCCGCGCGCGAGGCGGGCCTCGATGCGGTGCTGACCTGCCTGGCGGCGCACGAGGTGCCGCCCGAGTACCGCGGCCGCCGCGCCGAGTACGTGCGCCTGGTCGTCGACGAGATCCTGCCGCGGCTGGCGGCCGAGGGCCTGGCCGACCGTTGCGACGTGTTCTGCGAGCCGACCGTGTTCGACCTGGCCGACTCCGAGGCCATCCTGCGCCGCGCCGCCGGGCTGGGAATGCAATTGACGGTGCATGCCGACGAACTAGAGCCGTTCGGCGGCGCCGCGCTGGCGGCGCGGCTGGGCGCAGCCTCGGCCGACCACCTGATCCGCATCGACGCGGCGGGGCGCGCGGCGCTGGCCGCCTCGTCGACGGTGGCGGTCCTGCTGCCGGGCACCGTCTTCACCCTCGGCCTCCGGCAATATGCGCCGGCGCGCGAGATGGTCGCCGACGGCTGCGCCGTCGCCCTGGCGTCCGACTTCAATCCGGGCAGCTGCCCGATCCTGGCCATGCCCCTGGTCATGTCGATCGCCTGCTCGCAGATGCGGCTGACCCCCGCCGAGGCCCTGGTCGGGGCCACCCTGAACGCCGCCTGGGCGCTCGGCCGCCAGGCGGTCGCCGGGTCGCTGGCGCCCGGAAAACGGGCCGATTTCGTGATCCTCGACGGCGACGACTTCCGCCTGGTTCCGTACCGGGCCGCGCACAACCCCGTGGAGCGGGTTTTTGTTGGGGGGCAGGAGATTATCCTCAACCCGGCGTGACCCCAGTCGATCTATTGCCCCGAGGCGAAGGGCCCCCGAAAGGGCCCGTGCCGGACCGGCCACAGCCCGTGTCGACACCCTTATGTGACCGTCGGGGGTCCGCATCTTGTCCAAACTGAGCCAGCTGAAGCAGGACGCCTACCAGGCCGGCAAGAAGCGGAACTGGGCGCAGGCCATTGCGCTCTACGAGGAGATCCTCGACAAGGACAAGAACAACCCGACCGTCATCAACGAGCTGGGCGACCTCTGCCTGCGCGCCGGCGACACGCCGACCGCCGTCCGCCACTTCCTGAGCGCCGCGGCCAAGTACCGCCAGACCGGCCTGCTGAACAACGCGGTGGCGATCTACAAGAAGATCCTGCGCTACGACACCGAGAACCAGAACGCCCACTGGTACCTGGCCGAGACGCGCGCCGGGCAGGGCCTGTCGCTCGAGGGCGAGCAGCACGCGCTGCTGTTCATGCAGAGCTCGGCCAAGGTTGCCGGCGACATCAAGGAGATCTTCCTCAAGCGCTGCGTGCAGCTGTTCGAGCTGATGCCCGAGGGCGAGACGGTCCAGGGCGAGCTCGTGCAGGTGTTCAACTTCTGGCAGATGCCGCTCGAGTCGGCGCGCGCCCTGTGCCTGGTCGCTGCCGCGCGCCAGCAGGCCGGCGACGCCGACGGCGCCCGGACCCGCATCGACGAGGCCCTGGCCCGCAGCCCCGAGGTCGCCAACTACGTCGAGTACGCCCGCTGGGACCGCGCCGCGCACCCCGGCCGCTTCACCGCGCCCGACCCGGCGGCCACCTTCGGCGCCGTCGACCTGGGCCCGGTCCCCGAAGTCGGCCCGGTGGCGGTGCCGGTGGCGGCGCCCGTGGACGAGGAGTCGGCCGCCAGGGGCGGCTTCGGCGAGATCGACCTGTTCGGGCCGGCGCCCGAAGCGACCGACGATGAAGTGGCTGCCGACGCCGGCGAATCGGCAGCCGATCCCGAGCTCGCCTCCGACGTGCAAACCGACGACGAGGCCGCCGAGTTGGACGAACAGGATCTCCCGGCCGGCGTGCGCCGGGTCGCGGACATCCTCGCCCAGGCCGACCCGACGCGCGACGAGAAGGACGACGACGGCTGCTTCGAGATCGACGGCGGCGAGGACCTCGAGGCCCTCGTGCGCGAGGCGCTCGAGAAGTCGCGCCTGCACCGCGCCCCTGCCGCCGGTCCCGTGGCGCCCGCGGCGCCCGCCGCGCGCCGCGACCAGTCCGACGACGCGCTGTCGCGCTTCCTCAATGCCGCGTCCGTGGACAACAAGGGCCACGACTCGTCCCAGCTGGCGACGATCACCTCGGAGATCGGCGCGGTCGTGGGCGGGGCCGGCGACGGCGCCGACGCCGAGCGGCTCTACGAGATGGGCATGGTCTACCTCGAGATGGGCCTCTACGACGAGGCCTGCGACAGCTTCAGCACCGCGGCGTGCGACGAGGCGTATGCCGTCCGCGCGCACGAGATGTGGGGCATCACGCTGCAGCGCGCCGACCGCCTCGACGAGGCGATCAAGGTCCTGCACGACGGCCTGGAGCATGCGCCGTCCGGGTCGCGCGAGGAACACGGGCTGCGCTACCACCTGGGCCGGGCCTACGAACAGGCGGGCCGGGACGAGCAGGCCGCCGAGTGCTACCGCGCCATCCGTGCCGTCGACGCCGCCTTCCTGGACGTGGGCCAGCGCCTGCGCCGCCTCGTCACTGCCTGAGGCGCCGGACTCCCGTCCCGCCGCTCCCCGTGCGCCGGCCCGGGCCGTCCCGGCAAGCGCGCCGTTGCCCGCCGCGCCTCCGTTGCCTATGATGCCGGCATGGTGGAACCCAATCGCGATCCGCATCCTTCCTCGTCGGTCCGGCGGCCCGTGCTGCTGGGCCTTTTCGCCGGCACGGCTGTCGGCGGCGGGCACCTGCTGGCGGCCGTCCCCAACGTCGAGGTGATGTCGCTGGTGACCGCCGTGGCGGGAGTCGTGCTCGGCCCGTGGCTGGGCTTCGCCTGCGGGGCCCTGGCCGCCGGGGTGTACTCGCTGACGACGCCCATCGGCCTGCCGACGCCGCCGCTGCTGGCGGCGCAGATGTTGGGGATGGGCTGCGCCGGCCTGGTCGGCCCGCTGGCCGCCCGCGCCCGCGGGGCGGGCTCCGGGGCGTCCGCGACCGGGGCCATGGTGCGCGCCGCGGTCGGGGGGCTCGTGGCGACCGTGATCTTCGACCTGCTGACGAACCTGGCCTCGCTGGTCACGTTCGCCATGCCCCTCAAGCTGCTCCTGCTGGGGGCCGCGCCCTTCTTCGCCATCCATGCCGTCTCCAACGTCGTCATCTTCGGGGCGCTGCTGCCGACCCTGGCCCAGCGCCTCGGTCCACTGGCGCAGCCGCGCGTCGGGGGGCGGCAGGGACCGCTGTCGCTGGTCGCGTGCGCCGGCCTGGGGCTTGGCGCCATCCTGGCCGCCGCCCCGGTCACGGTGCGCGCGCAGGAGGCGCCGCCCGCCCCGGCCACCGTCGATTCGCTGATGGGCGCCGCGCCCGCCGCCCCGGCCCGCGCCGATTCCCTGGCTGCCGCGGGACAGGGTGTCGCGCCGGCCCCGGTCCCCGCGCCGCCCGCCGGCCCCCGCGGCTGGCGCCGCCCGCTGTGGACCCCGTTCGACCCGACGTACCTCACCTGGGCCGAGCGCCTGTCGCCGTGGCTGGCCTACACCGACGGCGGCACCGGCGCGCAGGCGCGCCTGGTGGGCGAGGCCGGCACCTCGGCGATGCCGCTGGTCGTGCGCGATGGCGTGCCCCTGGGCACCGGGCACGTGCTGGCCGACGATGCCTGGCTCGTGGGCATCGAGGGCAGCCGGCCTGCCGCCGGCGGCCTGGGGCGCGACGGCTGGGGCGGCACCGGCGGCGTCGTCCACCTGGCGGCGCGCGATGACGAACCGGCGCGGGCCGTGTCGTCGTACCGCGGCATCAAGGGCCGGCACGAGAGCTACTACCGCGGCGTCGACTTCCTGACGCCGCGCGCCGACTGGCGCGTGCGCTTCGATTTCGAGGAATCGCTCGACAACGAGGGCTACAACCACACGACGCTCGACGACGAGCTGTATCGCGGCAACCGGGGCGACGGCTTCACCGGCCAGGGCAAGGTGCGCCAGAGCCGCGCGCTCGTGTCGCGCGCGTTCCGCGACGGCGGCGAACTGGCGGTCGAGGTCGGCGCGGGCCGCCGCACGCGCGACGACCTGCCCTCGCTGGAGGCCGGCAGCCTCGAGGCCTGGGACCGCACGGCGTCCGTGCGCATGCGCTGGCTGCGCGGCGCCTGGGACCTGCGCCCGGTCCTGTACTGGGTCGAGCGCGACGTGCAGTGGGGGCAGCGTTGGGACGACACGAGGCCGCCGGCCGACCTGCGCCTGCTCGAGACCGGGCGGCAGGGGCTGCGGCTCGACGTCAGGCGCCGCGCCATCGCGACGGTAGATTCGGCCGGGACCGCGGCCGGGGCGACGGCCGCCACCGACACGACCCTGGCGCGCCTGGCCCGCCCGGCCGACGACACGCTGCCCCTGCTCACCTTCGTGGCCCAGGGCTGGACGCTGCGCGACACCGGCGCCGCGGGAGCGTGGGCCGCGGGCGACACGTTCGCGATCGCCGGCCGCGGCGAGGAGCTGCGCGCAGCCCTGGGCTGGGACCGCCGCCTGGGGGCGGCGCGCGCCCAGGCCGAGGCGGGCGCGCTGTGGAACCGCGCCCTGGGCGCCGCGCCCGACGCGTCCGTCACGCTGCGCGACGCCGCC
>CAINDZ010000705.1 GCA_903847545.1 uncultured bacterium
CGGCGTGATCGGGGCCGTGCGCGCGGAGGCCGGCGCGATCAGCCAGATCTGCGTCGGGAACATCGGCTCGGCGAAGTTCACCAGCTTCTGGCGCTACGGCAGCACCGTCATGCCGTGCGCGATCATGTCGCCGCGCACCGGCGCGGTGCCGGTGATCGTGACCTCGCCGCCGGCGCGCTTGAACGTCAGCCCGGTCAGGTCGGTGTAGGTGTGGTCCCAGTCCGTCTCGACGTACTCGTATTCGACGCCGATCTCGCGGCAGAACATCTTCACCAGGTCGACATCGAGGCCGTCGCCGGCGCCGGTGATGAAGTTCGCGTAAGGCAGCCCCAGGTGCCGCAGCTTGCCGGCAGCCTTGATCTCGGGCAGGTCGTGACGCGGCGGCGCCTGGACGGCGGGCTCGCCGGTCGTCGCGGTCGCGGTCGGCGTCGCGGTCGGCGTTTGGGCGAACACCGCCGTCGCGCCCAGCACGAGCGCCAGCAACAAGGTCATCATCGCGCGCATGGTCATCCTCCACGTCGCACATGTCGGCCATGGCCCGGTCGCACGGAGGACCGGGGGATCATGTGGGATATCGGCTGAAGGCGCGGGCGGTTGACCGTATTATGATGCGGCACCGAAGAGGGCCCGCGGGCCACAGTGAAAACCATTCTCAATTGGAGCAGCGTGATGACGATGCGTCTTGTGGCGGCCCTGCTGGCGCTGGCGGGCATCGGGACGGCCCAGGCGGCCGAGACCCCCGCGGCGGCGGCGGCCAGCCCCGAACACCAGGCCCTGGTCGAGCAGGTGCGGGCGGCCGAGACGGCGTTCGCCCGGACCATGGCGGCCCGCGACTTCGCGGCCTTCTGCACGTTCATCGCCGACGAGGGCGTGTTCTTCGGCGGCCGGGGCCCCCAGCGGGGGGCGGCGGCGGTGCGCGTCGGCTGGCAGAAGTACTTCGAGGGCGACGAGGCGCCGTTCTCGTGGCGGCCCGAGACGGTCGAGGTGCTGGCGTCGGGCACGCTGGCGCTGACGTCGGGCCCGGTGTTCGACCCCGACGGCGTGCCGTCGGGCTCGTTCATGTCGATCTGGCGGCTGGAGCCGGACGGGAAATGGCGCGTGGTGTTCGACCGCGGCTGCCCCGCGTGTGTGTGCCCCGGCCAGTAGGGGCCGTGCATTGGTGGACAGGCTGACACCTGCAGGGGACACAATCCGGGCACAACGCGAGGGCCACAACAGGGCGCGCGCGGCGCTCCTGAAGCTAAGAACTTCCGGCATCGCCACATAGCTTCGGCTAAAGAAAACGGCACCGGAAATGCTTAACCCGACTGCGGGAGCCTCCGGATCCGGCCTTGGCGAGGGGCCGGGTCAGAACGCGGCGAGGGTGGAAGGGTGAGCCCATCCCCGCCGAATCCCCCCCAGACCCGGATGGTGCGAAGGCGACGTACCATCCGGGTTTGCTTTGTCTTATCTCGCGCGCCATCCCCCGCGCACCGCTTGATTTCAACTGTTCCGTTGGCGACATTTTCCCGGCCGGAACGCCGACCCCGCGGCCGCGGGGGGCCCGGCGACACCGCAGGAGGTGCACGGGATGCAGATCAGCGTCACCAGGAACCCCAGCCCCCAGGCGGCCCCCGAGGGCCCCTTCGGCTTCGGCCAGTTCTTCACGCCCCACATGTTCGTGGCGGACTGGAAGGACGGCGTCTGGCGCGACCCGCGCATCATCCCGTACGGTCCGTTCATGCTCGATCCCGCCTGCAAGGTGCTGCACTACGGGCAGGAGATCTTCGAGGGCATGAAGGCCTACCACAACCAGGCCGACGACTCCGTCCACATCTTCCGCCCCGACATGAACCTCGAGCGCTTCCACCGCTCGTGCGACCGCATGTGCATGCCGCGCATCGAGTCGGACCTGTTCATGCGCGGGCTCGAGATGCTGATCGACCTCGACCGCGACCGCGTGCCGGAGAGCCCCGACTCGATGTACCTGCGGCCGACGATGATCGCGTCGCAGCGCGGACTGGGCGTGCGCGCCTCGACCGAGTACATCTTCTTCATCATCATCGGGCCGGTGGGCAGCTACTTCAGCGGCGGCGTGAACCCGCTGAAGCTGCGCGTCGAGGAGACGTACGTGCGGTCGGCGCACGGCGGCACGGGCTTCGCGAAGACGGGCGGCAACTACTCGGCGGCGCTGCTGCCGATCAAGCAGGCGCAGGACGCCGGCTACGACAACATCATCTGGCTCGACGCGAAGGAAATGAAGTACGTCGAGGAGATGGGCGCGATGAACATCATGTTCGTCTACGAGGATCGCGTGATCACCTCGAAGGCGGGCGACACCATCCTGCACGGCGTGACGCGCGACAGCGTGGGCGTGCTGCTGAAGGACATGGGCATCACCTGGGAAGAGAAGGCGCCGGCCATCGCGCAGGTGATCGAGGACGCGCACAGCGGCAAGTTGAAGGAAGTCTTCGCCTGCGGCACTGCGGCCGTGGTGACGCCGGTGGGCACGATCCACTACCAGGGCTCGGACCACCGCGTCGGCGACGGCGGCGAGGGCACGCTGACCCGCAAGCTGCGCGACCTCCTGACCGGCATCCATGCCGGCAACAGCCCGCACCACCCCGAGTGGCTGCACAAAGTGCCGTCGTATCCGGAGACCCGCTAGGCTCCGGGCGCAACCCGCGACGGCAAGCGAAGACCCGGCCCCGCATTGGCCGGGTCTTCCGCATTTGTCCCGCCCGCGTGACATGTGACGCGGCCGGGAACCGGAGCGGCGTTGTCGTTGTTTCGCCCGGTCCGGCGTCCCTTGTGCCCAGCGCCCGAATGCGCTTGCCCGAACCGCAGCCACCTGATTTGCTGGCAGTCCCACCCGACCCCGAGGAGGCGGCGGATGCGTCATCCGATCCGGAAAGCGTTCCTGGTGTTGATGCTCGCGCTGGCGGCCGTGTCCGCGCACGCGCAGGGCGCCGTGCCGGCGGACAACGCGGCGGCGCGCGGCGTCGTGGCCGCGGCCGACTTCAAGCTGGAGTCGTATGCGGGCCGCGTCGTGATGCTCGACTTCTGGGCGTCGTGGTGCAAGCCGTGCGCGGCGTCGATGCCGTGGCTGACGGCGATGCAGCGCATGTACGGCAAGCAGGGCCTGCAGGTGGTGGCCGTGTGCGTGGGCAAGGACGAGAAGGCGATGCGCAGCCGCCTGGACCTGCTGGACCCGAACATCGTCGTGGTGTTCGACCCGAAGGGGAAGCTGGCCGAGCAGTACAAGCTGGAAGGGATGCCGACGACGTTC
The DNA here is from genome assembly GCA_903847545.1 of uncultured bacterium. Classification (GTDB taxonomy): domain Bacteria; phylum Krumholzibacteriota; class Krumholzibacteriia; order LZORAL124-64-63; family LZORAL124-64-63; genus CAINDZ01. Next base: position 3,269 of record CAINDZ010000705.1, read on the forward strand.
CTGGTCGACCGCGGGGGCAAGGTCCAGGCGAGCCACATCGGGTTCCGCGACGCGGAGACCGAGGCGCGCGAGGCCGAACTGTCGAAGCTCCTGGCGGACAAGCCGGCGGAGGGCAAGTGATGGACGCACGGACGACGCGCCGGCTGCTGCCGGCCCTGGGGTTGCTGGTGGCGGGGATGACGATGGGCGGATGCGCCTCGGTGGGCGTCAAGCCGTGGGAGCGCGACATCCTGGCGCGGCCGGGCATGACGCCGGGCGACGACATCGTCACGTCGTCGCTGGACGAGCACATCTACTTCTCCAAGGAAGCCTCGACGGGCGGCCTGGGCTCGGGAGGTGGCGGCTGTGGCTGCAACTGAACCCCGGAAGGTCGGCCTGCGCCTGGCGCTGGCCGCGGCCTGCGGCGCGCTGGGCGTGGCCGGCGCGCCTGCGCACGCGACCGAGGTGAGCACCGGCGCGCTGGCGTACGCCGAGCCCGGGCGCGTGAAGGCGTTCGAGCTGATGGCCGACGGCACGCACGAGTTCACCAACGGCAACCTCGGCACGTTCCGCCTGGTGTTCGACGCGCTGACCGGCGCGTCGGCCAACGGCGCGGCGCCGGCCCGCAGCGCGCAGACGTTCACGAGCCCCTCGGGCAGCAGCGGCTACACGGCCGCGGCGGGCGAGACGCCGCTCGACACGACGTTCAAGGACACGCGCTTCGCCGGCAGCGGCGGCCTGACCATTCCGTGGGGGCGCCTGACGAAGGCGA
>CAINDZ010000706.1 GCA_903847545.1 uncultured bacterium
CGCGGACACCGGGGCCCTGGCGCCGGCCGGCGGGCGCGGCATCATGGGCGACCTGATGGTGGTCGACGGCATGGCCGTCTTCTTCCGCCTGCTGTTCGTCTTCGGCGGCCTGGCGACGGTGCTGTTCGCCTGGACGTCCGAAGAGATCATGGGCCACCGGCGCGAGAACCGGGGCGAGTTCTACGCCCTGACCGTGCTGATGACCGTGGCGATGATGGTGATGGCCGAAGCGCGCAACGTCCTGATGCTGTACCTGGCGATGGAGGGCGTGGGCTTGACCAGCTACGTGATGGCCGGCTACATGCGGACCAGCCTGCGCAGCACCGAGGCGTCGATCAAGTACGTCATCTTCGGCGCGGTCAGCAGCGCGATCATGCTGTACGGCCTGTCGCTGCTGTACGGCATGACGGGCTCGCTGCAGTTCTCCGGCATCCGGGCCGCCCTGCTGGGCGGCGGCGCCGACCCGTTCGGCCTGCTGGTGGCCGTGGTGCTGATCCTGGCGGGCATGAGCTACAAGATCGCCGCCGTGCCGTTCCACTTCTGGTGCCCGGACGTGTACGAGGGCGCGCCCACCCCGGTGGCGGCGCTGTTCTCGGTGGGCCCCAAGGCGGCCGGCTTCGCGCTGATGATCCGCTTCTTCTACTCGACGCTGGCCGCCGGCACCAACGCCCAGGCGAGCGCCTCGCTGGTCAACACGATCAACTGGCCGCTGCTGGTGGCGGTGATCTCGGCCGCGACGATGACGTTCGGCAACCTGGTCGCCCTGAGGCAGGACAACGTCAAGCGCATGCTGGCCTACTCGAGCATCGCCCACGTCGGCTACCTGCTGATGGGCTTCGTGCTGCTGAGCGAGATGGGCTTGGCCTCGATCCTGTTCTACCTGCTCGTCTACACGATCATGAACCTGGGCGCGTTCTTCTTCGTGGTGGCGGTCAACAACCACCTCAAGAGCGAGCAGATCACCGACTACAAGGGCCTGGGCTACCGCATGCCGTGGGCCGGCGTGATGATGGTCGTGTTCCTGGGCTCGCTGACCGGCGTGCCGCCGTTCGCGGGCTTCGTCGGAAAGCTGTACCTTTTCACGGCGGTCATGGACCGGCAGTGGTTCTGGCTGGTGATCATCGCGGCCCTGAACTCGGTGGTCAGCCTGTACTACTACTTCCGGGTGGCCAAGGTGATGTGGCTGTCGCGGCCGGACGAGGGCAACGACACGCCGCTGCGCCTGACCTGGCTGCAGTACGCGGTGCTGGCCTGCCTGGCCGTGCCGACGCTGGCGCTGGGCCTGTACTTCGGCGCCTTCAAGGACCTGGCCGACGCGGGCATCCGCACGATGGCGGGCGGCTGACGCCCGGCCTCGTGACGCGGAACGGGGGCCGGCGACGGGGTGTCGCCGGCCCCTTTTTCATCGGCGAGGCGGCGTGCGTGGCGCCGGCGCCGCGAAAGGACGAGCCGTGAACATCGCCAACGACCTGGCCGTCATCGTCGTGGCGGGGCTGGTGGGCGGGCTGCTGGCGCAACGCCTGCGCCAACCGCTGGTGCTGGGCTACATCCTGGCCGGCATCGTGCTGGGGCCGCTGACCGGCGGCGCGGTGATCTCGGCGCCGCACGACATCGAGCGGCTGGCCGAGGTGGGCGTCGCGCTGCTGCTGTTCGCGCTGGGGCTCGAGTTCTCGCTGTCCGAGCTGAAGCCCGTGCGCCGCATTGCGCTGGTGGGCACGCCGATCCAGGTCGCGGTCGTCCTGGCCGCGGCGGCGGGCGCGGTGCGCCTGCTGGGCTGGGCGTGGACGCCGGCGCTGTGGTTCGGCGCCACGGTGTCGCTGTCGAGCACGATGGTAGTGCTGAAGACGCTGCAGAGCCAGGGCCGCGTCGGCACCCTGTCCAGTCGCGTCATGGTGGGCGTGCTGTTGGTGCAGGACCTGGCCGTGGTGCCCATGCTCATCCTGCTGCCGAAGCTGGGCGACCTGCAGGCGGGCCTGCCGGAACTGGCCTGGGCCGTGGCGAGTTCCATCATCTTCGTGGCGTTGATGGTCGTGTTCGGCACGCGGCTGATCCCGTGGCTGATGACGGCGATCAGCCGGCGCAACTCGCGCGAGCTGTTCCTGCTGACGGTGACCGCGCTGGGGCTGGGCATCGGCTACGCCACCTACCGCGTCGGCCTGTCGTTCGCCTTCGGCGCCTTCGTGGCCGGCATGGTCCTGAGCGAGTCGGACCACAACCACCAGGCCCTCAGCGACATCATCCCGCTGCGCGACATCTTCGGGCTGCTGTTCTTCGTCTCGGTCGGCATGCTGGTCGACCCGGCCTACCTGCGCGCGCACCTGGGCCTGGTCCTTGGGATGGCGGCGCTGGTGGCGGCGGTGAAGGGCGCCGTACTGGCCGTCCTGAGCCGCGCCTTCGGCTACCGCAACATCGTGCCCCTGGCGCTGGGCCTGACGATGTTCCAGGCCGGCGAGTTCGCCTTCGTGCTGGCGCGCGTGGGCGTGGCGGCGGGTGACCTGGACGCGGGCCACACCTCGCTGATCCTGTCGGTGGCGCTGGTGACGATGTTCGCCACGCCGCCGGTCTCGGGCCTGGTGACGCCGCTGTACCGGTGGTTGCGCGCGCGCTCCGCCGTGGATCCCGTGCTGACGATCAACGTGGAGGCCTGCGGGATGCGGGACCACGTCATCATCGCCGGCGCCGGCCACGTGGGCCTGGCGGCGGCGCGGGTGCTGCGCGCGCTGGACCTGCAGGTCGTGGTGGTGGAGCTGGACCAGTGGCGGCTGGAGACGTGCCGCGCGGCCGGCATCGCGGTCGTGTACGGCGACGCCTCGTACCCGGCCGTGCTCGAGGCGGCGGGGCTGGCCGGGGCCCGCCTGCTCATCGTGACGACGCCCGCGACCGAGACCGTGCTGGCCGTGACGCGGCTGGCCCGCGAGCAGCGGCCGCAGTTGCACATCGTGGCGCGCGCCGACACCGAGGCGTGCCTGGCCGACCTGTACGCGCTGGGCGTGTACGAAGTGGTGCAGCCGAAGCGCGAGGCGGGCCTGGAGATCACGCGCCAGGCGCTGCTGCATCTGGACGTGCCGGCGGCGGAGATCGCCGCGATGGTCGAGCGGGCGCGGCGCGAGTCGTTCGGCTAGTCGTTCGGCGAAGCGTTCGGCGGGCCGGTCAACGGGCCGGTCAGCGGGAAGAGCCGAAACCCCGCGCCATGAGCACCGCCAGCAGTGGCAACAGCGCCGTGCAGGCCAGTTCCAGCCGCAGCAGCCGGCCGACCAGGGGCGGGTACTCGACCACGTCGGCGTCGGCGGCGCGCCGGTAGCGGATGAACTGCATCGACGGGTAGATCGACATCAGGAAGACGGCCACGAACAGCGTCAGCTTCACGTGGAAGATCGGGTTGTGTCCGTAGTAGCCGGCCGGCTTGTCGCCCGCGAACACCTTCAGCAGCCCCGTGCCCACCACCAGCACCGCCGCCAGGCCGTAGACCAGGTCGGCCAGCGCCAGTCGCCGGGCCGTGCGCCCGTCGACGCGCCGCGCGTGCAGCGCGAGCTCGACCGCCAGTGCGGACGCGAACAGGGCCAGCCCCAGGTAGTGGCCGTAGTTGAACAGCACCATCGTCATCGGTGGGCGCCTTCCCGGTCGGGGTGGGTGAGGTGACGCGCCGGGACAATGTCGGGGCAACCCGTGATGGTCGCCACCGCGGCGGGCCGGCTGTGATTTTCGCCGTCCGGCGGTCCCTTGCCTGTGGGGGCGCGCCGCCGGCGGGCGGCGCCGGCCCGTCACGTCTTCCCGGGGGGGATCGCGATGTCTCGCTGGCTCTGTCTGATGATGCTCGTGGTGGCGGCGCCCGGCCTGGTCCTGGCCGACGGCGACTGCGGGCAGTTCCGTCCGGCATCGGCCGCCGAGCAGCAGGCCTACGCCGCCGTGCGCGCGGCGGTGGCGAAGGCGGCGCCGCCGGCGCCGCAGGACTGGCGGCGCGCCGACCAGCTGGACCTGCAGGCCGCCGACGCCATCCCCGACTGCGCCCCGGGCAGCGCCACGCGCGCCCTGCGCTACCGTTTCCGCTTCGAGTACGCCTGGAACCGCGACGCGGGCACGGCCGCCCTGCAGTCGCGCGGCAGCGAACTGGGCCTGGGCACCGCGGCGCAGCAGGCGAAGCGCCACGAGCTGGAGATGCAGATGGACGCCGCGCGCGAGGCCCGCAAGCAGGCCCGCCGGGCCGGCAACACGGCCGAGTACGACCGCCTGGACGCGCAGCTGAAGGCGCTGCGCGCCGAGCAGTCGGCCCTGGACGAGGCGGTCTCGCAGGCCCTGCTGGGGCAGATGCAGTCCGGGGAGTGGGCCCGGGAGATGGGCGCGGGCATCCCCGCCCGCAAGGAGGCGTCGGTCACCGTCCAGGTGAACGCGGATGCGGCGTGGGTGCCGGCCGAGGCGCAGCCCGTCCCGGTGGCGGGCGTGCGCGAGGCGTGGTGGCGTCCGGCGGACCCGGGATCGCTGGTCACTGGATCGCTGGTCATTCTGGTCGGCGACTGGGACCCGCAGACCCACCGGGCCGCCCCGGCGCCCGGCGCCCCGGTGACGCGGGCGCGCACCGTGGCCATCGAGATCCAGGCCGAGCGGGCCCTGGCCGAGGCCCTGGCGGCGGGGATGGACGTGGGGGCGGTGGCGGGGCTCGTGAAATGACACAAACGGTTGTAAATTAACGAACTACATGACGGGAGCCCCGGGGTGGGGACCACAACCCCGCCGACCCGCCCCCTGGGGATTGCGGCCAACTGACCGATAAGGCAAGTCGATTCCCTGCCGATAGATACGTGATGTGTCATGTCGCACGGCCGTACTGCCATGCGCCCTCGGGGTGCCGGCCGGCCGGCCCCGGCCCAACAGCCCGCAGGGAGTGCTCGATGGAGACGTTCAGGGACATCATGACCCGGCACCTGGCCGAGGATCCCGACAAGGCCTGGCTGACGCTGGTGTCGGGTGAGCGCGCCGAGGAGCACACGATCCGGCAGCTGGTCGCGCGCACCTGCGACTACTGCGCGTTCTACCGCTCGGCCGGCGTGGCCGAGGGCGACACGGTCGTGGTCATCCTGCGCGAGTCCCTCGACCTGGTCGCGGCGTTCTTCGCGGGCATCATCTGCGGTGCGTTGCCGGCCTACTACTTCTATCCCTCGCCCAAGCAGTCGGTGGAGGCGTTCCTGGCGTCCATCGACACGCTGCTGCTGCACAACGAGGTGAAGATCATCATCAGCTATCCCGAGGTGATCTCGGTGCTGAAGGGGCACCATCGCATCTCGGTGCCCGAGTTCGTCGGCTTCTACGAGTGCACCGAGGTGCCGGTGACCGGGCGGGCAGACCTGGCCGCGATTCCCGTGCCGTTGCACGAGGCGTTCCTGCAGTTCTCGTCGGGGACGACGGGCGCGAAGAAGGGCGTCAAGATCTCGGCGAAGGCGTTGCAGAACCAGGTGCGGGCCTACGAGGGCTTCGTGCCGTACGCGCCCGGCGACCGGGTGGTGTCGTGGCTGCCGCACTACCACGACATGGGGCTGATCGCCTGCATCCTGATGCCGTTCGTGCTGGGCGTCCCGGTGACGATGATGTCGCCGTTCGAGTGGGTGCGGAACCCGCGCCTGCTGCTGGACTGGATCGCGCGCACGCGCGGAACCCACGTCTGGCTGCCGAATTTCGCGCTGGGGCACCTGGCCAAGTCGTGCGCCGAGGACGACCCGGGCGAATTCGACCTGTCGAGCGTCAAGCGCATCGTCTGCTGTTCGGAGCCCGTGCTCAAGGTGACGGTCGACGAGTTCGTGGCGAGGTTCACGGCATCGGGCCTGGCGCCGGGGTGCCTGCAGAACTGCTTCGCGATGGCCGAGAACACGTTCGCGATGACGTCGACCCGCGAGGGTTCGCTGTCGTTCCTGACGGTCGACACGGAGACCTTCCGCAGGGAGCACCGGGCCCAGCCCGCCGCCGAGGGGCGCACGATCGCCAGCGCCGGCGTGCCGCTGCCCAACATCCGCATCGAGATCGCGGCCGAGGACGGAACGCGGCTGCCCGACGGGCACGTCGGCGAGATCCTGATCAAGAGCGACTGCATGCTGGACAGCTACCACAACAACTGGGAGCAGACGCAGAAGGCGATCATCGACGGCTGGTTCAAGACCGGCGACCTGGGCTTCCTCCACGGCGGCGAACTGTACGTGACCGGTCGCAGCAAGGAGATGCTCATCATCGGCGGCGAGAACATCTACCCGCAGGACATCGAGGCGATCCTGAACGCGAAGGACTTCCTGATTCCCGGGCGGAACGTCGCCTTCGGCATCGAGAACCCGAAGACGGGCACCGAGCAGCTGGTCATCCTGGCCGAGGCCCCGCCCGAGCACCTGCAGGCGGACCTGATGCCCCTGCGGATCGAGATCATGAGCGCGCTGGGGGTGGCCGTCAGCAAGTTCGTGCTGTTGCCGCACATGACCCTGCTCAAGGGCACGGCCGGCAAGATCTCGCGCTACCTGAACAAGCAGGCGTACCTGGCGGGCACGTTCAAGCGGTCGTGACGGGCGGGCAGCGCCGGCGGTTGACCGGTAAGCTGTTGCGAGATTGTTGGTTGCCTGCGGGTCGCGGCCGTCCGCAGGATTCGTCTGGACGATGGCGCAAATCGCGTCATATTAACCGCTGCTCGAGGGCGTCGGGGCGCCGGCCGATACGGCTGGGCGCCGCGTTCCGGAGCGCTCGAGCCCATCCGGCGGCGATCAGCGCCACCATCAGCAGGTCCCAAGGGAGAGAAGCAGCATGACGAACCAAGAGAAGGTTGCCGACTACAAGGTGGCCGACATCGGCTTGGCCGACTTCGGCCGGCGCGAGATCGCCTTGGCCGAGACCGAGATGCCGGCCCTGATGGCCCTGCGTCGCCGCTACAAGGCCGAGCAGCCGCTCAAGGGCGCGAAGATCCTCGGTTGCATCCACATGACCATCCAGACGGCGGTCCTGATCGAGACGCTGGTGGACCTGGGCGCCGAGGTGCGCTGGTCGTCGTGCAACATCTTCTCGACGCAGGACCACGCCGCGGCCGCCATCGCGGCGGCCGGCACCGCCGTCTACGCCTGGAAGGGCCAGACGGTGGAGGAAGGCGAGTGGTGCATCGAGCAGACCATCCTGAAGGACGGGAAGCCCTGGGACGCCAACATGATCCTCGATGATGGCGGCGACCTGACGGGCATGGTGCACCAGAAGTACCCGCAGATGCTCGACCGCATCCACGGCATCACCGAGGAGACGACGACCGGCGTGCACCGCCTGCTGGAGATGGTGGTCCGGGGCGAGCTGAAGGTGCCCGCCATCAACGTGAACGACTCGGTGACGAAGTCGAAGAACGACAACAAGTACGGTTGCCGTCACAGCCTTAACGACGCGATCAAGCGCGGCACCGACATGCTGATGGCCGGCAAGAAGGCCATCGTCGTCGGCTACGGCGACGTGGGCAAGGGCTCGGCCCAGAGCCTGCGCCAGGAGGGTATGATCGTCAAGGTGAGCGAGATCGACCCGATCTGCGCGATGCAGGCGTGCATGGACGGCTACGAGGTCGTCTCGCCGTACATCGACGGCGTCAACACGGGCACGGCCGCGGGCGTCAACAAGGCGCTGATGGCGACCATCGACCTGCTGGTGACGACCACCGGCAACGTGAACGTCTGCGACGAGCACATGCTGGCGGCGATCAAGCCGGGCGCCGTGGTCTGCAACATCGGCCACTTCGACAGCGAGATCGACACGGCCTTCATGCGCCGCACCTGGCAGTGGACCGAGGTCAAGCCGCAGGTGCACCGCGTGCAGCGCGACAAGAACAACGCCGACGACTACATCATCCTGCTGTCGGAGGGCCGCCTGGTGAACCTGGGCAACGCCACCGGCCATCCCTCGCGCATCATGGACGGCTCGTTCGCGAACCAGGTCCTGGCGCAGATGCACCTGTACGGCGCGAAGTGGGCAGACAAGAAGAGCGAGCCCATCAGCGTGAAGGTGCTGCCGAAGAAGCTGGACGAGGAGGTCGCCGCGGCGATGGTGCGCGGGTTCGGCGGCGTCGTCACCAAGCTGACGCCGGAGCAGGCGAAGTACATCAACGTCAACGTCGAGGGTCCGTTCAAGACGGACGACTACAAGTACTAGCGATCGCCGGTACTTGTGAGTTACGTGGATGCCCCGGGTCGAACAGGCCCGGGGCGTTTCTTTTCAGGCGCGTGTTTCGAACCGGGGGAGTTTCCGTGGCCGTCATCAAGTCCCGTTCGCGAAGATTGACCGTCATCTCCGGCGCCTCGATGGAGGCCGCCGCCGAACTCGGCGTGCGCTTCGGTTGCCTGAACGCCGTCTGCGGACGGTGCGCCACCAACGTGACGTCAGGCCGGGAGAACCTGTCGGCGCCGACGCCCGGGGAAACAGCCATGGGCCTGGAGCCGGGCCGGCGGCTGTTGTGCCAGTGCCGCATCACCAGGGGCACGGTGGGTCTGGACCTGGACTGAACGGGGGAGGCCGCCTGGTTCAGCTGGCCTCGGTTCAGCTGGCCTTGCGCGCGCCCTGCATCGCGACCATCAACTGCGCTTCCATCGCCTTGGCCGTGGCCACCGGGCCGGTCAGCTTGAAGAACAGGCTGCCCTCGGGGCCCTCGAGCACGACGCCCACCAGCCGGTAGCCCTCGAGCAGCGTCGGGGTGCCGCCCATCATCGGTCCACCCGACTTGTAGGTGCCCTCGAGCGTGACGACGTGGCCGGCCATGCCGTCGGCGGTGAACGAGGTGCGCTTGGCCGCGGCGGCGGGGGCGCTGCCGTCGGGCATGACCATCTGGTTGATCCAGCGATCCAGGTTCGCATCGACGCCGCCGCCCGAGGCCGGGCCGAAGTAGAAGACGTTCACCTCGCCCGCGGCGCTGTCGCCGCCGATCGGGGCCAGGCGGTACTGCGCCGCGCGCATGTTGCTCGCGCCCAGGTCCTGCCAATCGGCCGGGGGCGTGAAGGCGACGCCGGCCAGGACGGTCGTCCTTTCGCTGCTGGGCCTGGCCGCAGGTGGCGTCTGGGCGGGCGGCGCCTGCTGCTGGGCGGGCGGCGTCGAGTGAGTGACGTTGCCCTGGCCGGCCTGGTCCTTGCCGCCGCTGCCGCAGCCCGCCAGCAGGACCGCAGCCAGGGTGAGCGCGCCGACGGGCACGATCGCGAAGAAGGGTGCCCGCCGCAGGGGCGAGCCGGAAAGGCAGGTGTGTTTGTTCATGGGCCCATGGATAGTCGCAAGCGGTGGCGCCCGCAAACGGAGGCCGGTCGGCGCCGTTGCGGCCGCGCGCGCCGGCCGGTAGAATCCCCGGGCCCGGGCGCGAAGGCCGCGGGCGGAAAGGACCTGCCGGTGAAACCGCAATTGCTGGCGCTGCTGACGGCCGCGGCCTGGGGCCTGGGCGGCTACTTCGAGAAGCGCGGCCTGCACATGGGCCACCTGCCCCCGCAACTGGGGATCACCATCCGCACCGCGACGGCGCTGGTCGTGCTGGGCGCCGTCAGCGCGCCGCAGTGGCGGCTGGTGGCGCAGGCGGGGCCGCGCGCGCTGGCGTACATGGTCGTGGGCGGTGGCCTGGTCGCCGGCTCGCTGGGCATGCTCTGCTTCTACTCGGCGCTGAAGGGCGCGCCGCTGACGAAGGTGATGCCGATCGCGTTCACGTCGCCGCTGTTCGGCGCGCTGCTGGCGCTGACCATCGGGGGCGAGGCGCTGACGCTGAAGACGGCGCTCGGGATGCTGCTGTCGGTGGGCGGCATCGTGCTGCTGTCGTCGTAGGGGCAGGCATGGCCAGGGACAACAGCCCGGTGACGCCCGGCGTGCGCTTCCTGCGCGAGCACGCCGTCGCGTTCACGCCCTTCACGTACGCCTGGGAGGAGCGCGGCGGCACCCGGCAGTCGGCGGCCGCGCTGGGCGTCGACGAGCACATCGTCGTCAAGACGCTGGTGATGGCCGCCGGTCCCAAGGACCTGTTCCTGGTCCTGATGCACGGCGATCGCGAGGTGTCGGTGAAGCAGCTGGCGCGCGAGCTGGGCGCGCGCAGCGTGGAGCCCGCGACCGAGGCCGCCGCGCACCGCGCCACCGGCTACCAGTTCGGCGGCACCAGCCCGTTCGGCACGCGCGCCGCGCTGCCGGTGCTGGCGGAGCGCAGCATCTTCCAGCTACCCTTGGTGTGGATCAACGGCGGCAAGCGCGGCTTCCTGGTCGGGGTCGACCCCATGGAGATCAGGCGCGTGCTGCCGATCAGGGACGTCGAGGTTGCCGTCGGCTGAGGGTCGCCGTCGGTGGACAACGGGAGGATCGCGACATGGCTTCGTACACGATGGGTCGCACCGTTTCACTGGGATTTGCGGAGGCCGAGCAGCGCATCACCGAGGAGCTGGCGAAGGTCGGCTTCGGCGTGCTGACCGTCATCGACGTCAAGGAGACGCTGAAGAAGAAGCTGGACCTGGACGTGGCGCCCTACCGCATCCTGGGCGCCTGCAACCCGCACTTCGCCAGCCGGGCGATGGCCGCCGAGCCGGAGATCGGCGCGCTGCTGCCGTGCAACGTGCTGGTGCGCGCGGTCGAGGGCGGCACGCGCGTCGAGGCGATGGACCCCGCCGCGGTGCTGACGCTGGTGGACCGGCCCGAGGTGGCGGGCATGGCCGGCGAGGTGCGGCGGCTGCTGGAGCAGGCGCTGGCGGCGATCTGAATCCGCGCGCGTTTCGCCTGAATGTTCCCGCCCCGCCGCGGGTATGATGCGGTCACGACACCACGCCAACCGGGGGATGACCATGCCTGCCACGACGAAGCTCACCATGTACGAGGAACTGCTGCTGCTGGCCCTGGACGACCGCAAGGGCACGTCCGCCGTGGGGGGCATGCAGGGGCTGGCCGTGGGCGGCGCCGTGCTGGCCGAGCTGGTGCTGCTGGGCGCCGTGCGCATCGGCGAGGACAAGAAGCAGTTCGTCGACGCCGAGCCGGGGGCCCAGGTTGCCGACCCGCTGCTAGCCGAGTGCCTGGCGCTGGTCGTGGCCGCGAAGAAGCGGCGCCGCGCCGTCGAGTGGGTGCAGAAGTTCTCGGGCCTCAAGGACCTGAACAAGCGCGTGGCCCGCGGCCTGGTCAGCAA
>CAINDZ010000707.1 GCA_903847545.1 uncultured bacterium
CGGCCGCGTACCTGCTGAGCAACCAGGCGGTGTGGTGGCTGTGGATCGCGAACCTGGGCTTCGCCATCAACTGGTTCGGCGACAGCCTCGACGGCACCACCGCGCGCGTGCGCCGCATCCAGCGCCCGCGCTACGGCTTCTACCTGGACCACCTGACGGATGCGTTCTCGACCATCGCCATCGGCCTGGGCCTGGGCCTGTCGCCGTACATGCTGCTGTCGGTGGGGCTGGCGATCGTGGCGGGTTATCTCGTGCTGTCGATCAACGTCTATCTCGAGAGCCAGGTGCTGGGCGACTTCCGCTTCGGCTACGGCGTGGTGGGCCCCACCGAGTCGCGCCTGATCCTGATGGGCCTCAACACGCTCGCCGCGCTGATCGGCCCGGTCCCGTTCAGGGTGTTCGGCGTCGGCGCCACGGTCTTCGACCTGGCGGGCGTGGCGGCGGTGTGCGGGATGATGCTGATGCTGTCGCGACGCGTGGCACGCAACCTGGGCCACCTGGCGAAGCTGGAACCGGCGAACACGAGGCGCGAGGACGGGTAGCGTTGAAAATTGCGCCGGCGCAAGTTGCCCGCGGCGCGGAATGTCAGTCGCGACGCGTGGCGATCCCCAGCTGGGTCAACCGGCGATAGAGCGTGCTGCGCCCGATGCCCAGCGTGCGCGCCGCGTGCAGGCGGCTGCCGCCGTTCTCCTCGATGGCCAGCAGGATGCGCGTCCGCTCGGCGGTCTCGTCCGCCGTCAGCCCGGCGGGCGCCGGCGGCGGCGGGGCGGGCGTCTCTTGCGGCCCCTCGACCACCAGTGCCGGGCTGTCAGCGCGAGGGATCGCCACCTGCACCACACCGCGCGTCGCCAGGCCCAGGTGGGCGCGCCGCGCAACGATGCCCACCTCGCGCGCATTGCCCGGCCAGTCGTGGCGGGCCAGGTCAGCCAGGCTGCGGCGGTTGAAATACTCGGCCAGGTCGACCTGCCTGTCGGCCGCCAGGCTCAGGAAGTGCCGCAGCAGCGGCAGCACATCCTCGGGCCGCTCGCGCAGCGGCAGGATCTCCAGCTCGAGCGTCTGCAGCCGGTAGTACAGGTCGGCGCGGAACTTCCCCTCGGCCACCATCTGCCGCAGGTTCGCGTTCGTCGCGGCAATCAACCGGATGTCGGCCCGCCGCGGCTTCGGGTCCCCGATCGCCTGGTACGTCCCCTCCTGCAGCAACCGCAGCAGCTTGGGCTGCACCTCGAGCGGCAACTCGCCGATCTCATCGAGGAACAACGTCGCCCCATCGGCCTGCGCCGCGAACCCGGCACTGTCGCGCTCGGCCCCGCTGAACGCCCCGCGCGTGTGCCCGAAGAACTCGCGCTCGAACATCGTGTGCGGGATCGCCGCCACGTTCACCACGACCAGCGGCCTCTCGGCCCGCATGCTGTGCCGATGCAGCCGCCGCGCCAGCACTTCCTTCCCCGTCCCCGTCTCGCCCGCGATCAACACGGGATCCGGACAGGCGGCAAACATGTCGCACAACTGCAGCAGGTCGCGCATGGCGCTGCCGGCGTGGATGACTACGTCGCCTGGGGAGTAGGAGGTGGGGGAGCTCGTGGCCGCGTGTACGCGCGTTGCCGCCGACCGCATCGCCGAGACACGGTTCACCGTGGCGCGGCACTGGTCCGTCCACCAGCGCACATCGACGCGCAGGAACAAATCCAGCGCTTCGGTCGCCTGCCGCCAGGCCGACTCGAGCAGCTCGGCTGCCGGCGATTCGGCGCGGGCGCTCTCGATCTCGGCCAGTCGCACCTCGACGCTGTGCAACAGGGCGATTGCGGCCTCATGGCGCGCCCCGATCTCCTGCAGGAGCGCCACCGACTTGTCGGCCAGCCGCCGCGCGGCAGGCAGGTCGTGCGACCGGTAGGCGACCTCCGACATGACGCGGAGCGTGACGCCCTCCTCGAATCGATCCTTCTGGGCGCGACTCATGTCCAGGGCTCGCTGCAGCTCCGGCATGGCATCGGCCGGCCGCCCCTCGATCCCGAAACACTCGCCGTTGCGCCGGCGCAACTCCATCACGACATCGCCCTCGGGCGCGATCTTGAGCGCGATGGCCATCGCCCGCGCATAGAACCGACGCGCCGCGGGGGCCTGCCCCTCGTCGCGGTACACATCACCGAGAAACTCGAGGGCCAAGGCCTCTTCGCGTGGATACTGAAGCTCTTGAGCCTGGTTGTATGCCGTATGCAGGTGGCGCCGTGCGGCATCGAAATCGCGGGTGAGGCGATGGACGTTGCCTAGGGCGATGTTTGCGAAGCACTGCCGGTGCAAGTATGCGCCACTCAGTCCGAGCTTCAGAGATTTTTCCAGATGCTGCCTGGATCGCGCATAGCTACCGATTTTGTAGCAGGTGATGCCCGCATTGAGGTCGACCATGGAGAGCTTGCGAAGCGCGCCGCGCTTTTCAAACACAACATGGGTTCGTTCAAACCACCTCAGCGCGTCCCGGTAAGACGATGCCTGCATGTGAACGTAACCCAGGTAGTTTCCAATCAGACCACACCAATGCTCATTGCCCACAAGAGACGCCAAGCCATGTGCCTGCTCAAGTGACGAAGTTGCGCGGTCGACCAATCCGAGTTTGCTGGCCGAAATGCCGTTCACAAACAGGAATCCGAAGAGGCTTGCCGGGATCGGGTCAAGATTCGCTGCGATGTAGGAGGCCGACTCGTCCAGGGCTTCCCTCAGTTTTCCGCATTGAATCGCATAGGCCAGATCAACCACGCGCAATTCGGGGAACGCGGCAAACGTGCAATCGTCGACACTTTCAAGCATCCTTGCAAGCGCGTCGAATTGCTTGGCGTAAAAGTAGTTCCACGCCTGCAGCACGAATCCATGTCCGACGGGTACAAAGTCGCCGTCGCGCGCGACGCTGAGCGTGCCATTGAGCGCAGGCTCAATGATGGCGATCGAAAGACGGTAATCCTCGCGCTCGTGAGCGCGCACGGCATCGTGAAAGACCGCTTTGGGAATCACACGAGATGCAAGCCAAGATGAGTTGATTCCGGCGGAGTATGTCATTTCACGGATTCCGCCTTCGGGCTCTGGTTCACCACGATGACGAAGTGCAGTCCATTCGCGTCGAAATAGGGAACGAGCGCGATCTGCAAGCCGAATAGCGTGGGCGCACGCAAACTGGTCGACGTGGAGGTGTTGTTGCCGGAATCGCCCGACAGGATGGTTGTACCACCGCCGGAACTGAAATCGAGGCCATCACCAGGATCCCCCGACTGCCCCGCCGAAATATTTTCCTTAGCAAACCCAGCCGTAGCCCCCCCGCCCACCAGCAGCAGGACAGCCAGGAGCATCGCGCTCTTGCCGACGTTGGTCTTGTTGACGCGCGTCATCATTTTCATCAACCCCACAAGGCTTGGGAGGGAGTTCCCAACGGCCCAGCTTGGCAAGACCGAGGGGGAAGCCTTGCTTGTCGCGCCTTCAAAGTTGTCGAGTCTGGCTTCGCGAACACCCCTGATTGTACCCGAAATCGCTCGGCGATTTCAAGGGCCTCGTGCATCAAATGATGCAATGAGGCGCACTTGGCCCAGGGGGCCGGCGCAGGCAGACTCGTGCTTTTGGGTGGGAGGAAGCGGGACAGTACCCGATCACGGGTCCCTCGTCAACCCGGCAAAAGTCCGACGCGGGCAACCCCACCTCGCCCAAGTGGGGTCCACCCGCGCCGGGCCGCACCCGATTGGGCGCGGATCCCCCGCGAGGTCGCCGTTTTTGGAGATGGCGGCCCTCGCCTCCATCAATGCCTCAACAATCCGTCGATTCTCCTATACATCCATCAGTTAACGCGATACTTTCGGTCTGGCCCTCTGGGGATTGGGGGACATGATGATGTGGGTGTGTTCCGTCATGCGGAACGGATGAGCGGTATTTTGGGGTGATGATGCAGAAAAAACAGACGCCTGACCGTTCCTACGGGGAGAAGCTGGTGCGCCTCTTTGCGCGCCTGATCTTCACCGGGCAGAAGCATTCGCTCACCGAACTTGCCCAGTTCCTGGGTTGCTCCAAGCAGACCGTGCTGCGCCTTGTCGACGACATCACGCTCGCTTACGACGTGCCGATGTGCGACGAAATGCGTGCCGGGCGCAAGTGGGTGTGGATCGAGCGCGGGGACCGGCACGCCGGACGCGAGCCCGCCGCCCTGCTGAGCGAGGCCGAGCACCGCACGTTGCAGATGTGTCGCGCGTTCACCGAGCACCTGCTCGGGCGTGACACGTTCGACGAGATCGAGCGCGCCATCGAGAAGAGCGGCCACCACCTGCCGGCGGGCGTCGAGGACGGCGCCGTGTTCGGCGTCGTGCGCTCGGGGGTCATCGACTACTCGCGGCACGAGGACGTGCTGCGCAAGCTGCTGGCCGGCATGGAGTCGCGCCGCGTTTGCCAGGTCACGTATCGCAGCCTGGGCGCGCCCGCGGCGAAGGTCTTCCACATCAAGCCGCTGCAGATCTTCGCGCACCACGAGACCGTGTATGTGCATGCGCGCCGCGCGCGCACGCCGGGGCAGGTGTACAAGGCGCCGAAGTACGATCCGCTGCTGGCGCTGCAGCGATTCGAGAACGTCGAGCTGACCGACGTCGCGTTCCACCGGCCCAACGGCTACGACTTCGAGAAGGTGATGAACCAAGGCTTCGGGGTCTGGACGCAGAAGCGTTTCCGCGTCGTCGTCGAACTGCAGGGTTGGGCCGCCGCGTTCGCGCGCGAGCGCACGTGGAGCCCCGAGCAGGAGGTGCGCGACCTGCCCGACGGCGGCACGCTGCTCTCGTTCTGGGCGACGAGCGAGCCCGAGGTGATGTCGCTGCTGCTGGGCTTCGGCGCGTGCGCGCGGCTGCGCGAGCCCCAGGCGCTGGCCGACAGGCTGCAGCGCGAGATCACGCTGATGGGGCGCCATTACGACCCGCAGGCGCCCGTCGCGGGGGCGGCAGGCTGAGGCGTCGCGGGTCCCGCGACCGGGCGAACAGGTCGTACCCATGATAAAGACGAACGGGGGAGCCTTGTGGCTCCCCCGCCGTCTGTCGTGACCCTACCCGGCGCTTGGAGGTTTTGCATATCTCCCGGTCAGGTCGCGACGATTACTAGTTCTTGCCGCCGAGGCCGGTGCCGTCCAGCACGGGGACGCACGTCCCGTCGCCGAAGCCCGAGCCATCGCCGGGGCCGAAGCCCGAGCCGTCGCCGGGGCCCGTGCCGCCGTTGCCGGTGCCGTCGCCCGGGCCGTAGCCGGACTGCGTGCTCAGCAGGTGCTTCCACTTGTAGCTCTCGCGGTACATGAAGCCGTCCTCGCCACCGGCGCCGGTGCCGGCGTCCAGGCGGCAGCCCGTGCCGTCCATCGGGGGCACGTAGTCCGGGTCCACGCCGTTGGGGATGCCGTCGCCGTCGGCATCCGGGGCCAGGTCGTTGAAGCCGTCCCCGTTCTCGTCGAGGAAGCCGCCGACGCCGTTGCCGAAGGCGTTGCCGTCGCCGGTGCCGTCGCACTGCGCGTACAGGGGCGAACTGAAAACCGCGATCGCGATGATCGCCAGGGCGCTGAGGGTCAGACGAGTCTTCATGGTCTACTCCTTGCGTCTACCGGGTCGTGAACCGGCGAGGTCCAACGGGGAGTCCCCAAGCATCGTCCGGGCCAATTTCGACGGGAGTGCGTGCGATGTGCGGAAACGCCTTTCCTGCAAGCCGATTTGCGTATCGCCGCGCCGTCGACGAGGCGGTGGTGACGGTGCGCGCACTCGACAATCTCGTCGAATGTCTCGACGATCCTTGTCGGCGCGCGGCAGGTGGACTAGCATCCGCCCAGTGCCCGCGACCGCTGACCACGCGCATCCGCGCACGGGAGAGTTCGGCGACATGAACCGTCCTGCATCGCGACGCTCATGGCTCCTGCGCCCACCGATGGTGATGGGCATCCTGCTGCTCGCCGGGGGCGTGTTCCTGGTGTCGACGATCAGGGAGATCAGTGCGACGCGCGCCACGCTGCTGGCCCTGAGCGCCGACCACGCCGAGAGCGTCCGCCTGGTGGTGGGCGAGGCCGAGTCGCACGCCGTCACGGCCTTCGAGGCCTGGGAAAAGCAGGCCGGCGAC
>CAINDZ010000708.1 GCA_903847545.1 uncultured bacterium
AAGGACGTGCCCGACGGCGCGATCGTGGCCGGCTGCCCGGCCAGGATCCTGCGCTACAAGGAAGGGTACGGACCGAAATAGGGCCGCCGCAGGACTGGCGTCGGCTTTTTTGACCTAACAGGGGGTTGCCTGCGCGACATGCGGGCAACCCCTTGTCGCCTGAATTGGTTAATTTCGCATTGGTCGGCCAAAGTCCCGATTGTGTCCGCATTTGGTAAATGAAATTCATTGTTTAACGATCAAAATTGTCTGGTAGGCTGGGAAGCCGGTCCCTCGCCCCATGCGGAAGCCGCTGGCGTCCGTCGTGGTCGGGCCGGGATATCCTCGGCGCCGCGCGCCACGCGACGCACTCGCTATGACCGCTCCTTGAATCGTTGTGGGGGGAACCATGAAGCGACGCCTATCGCTCCTGCTCCTGGTCCTGCTGACGGTCGCCGCGCTGGCTCCCAGCGCCGGCGCCGGCGTCGACAAGACGCGCCAATGGGTGCCCGGTGAGCTCATCGTGAAGTTCAGGCCGGGCCTGAAGGCCGCCCAGAAGGCGGCCATGATCCAGGGCCAGCAGGTCAAGGAATTCAAGACCATCGGCTATGAGCACTGGAAGATCGGCAACAAGTCGGTCGAATCGACCGTGGCCGAGCTCGAGAAGAATCCCAACATCGAGTTCGCCGAGCCCAACTACTTGCTCTACGCCCTGGAAACCCCCAACGACCCCAGCTACGGGCAGCTGTGGGGCATGAACAACACCGGCCAGGCCGACGGCGGCGGCACGCCGGGCACGGTCGACGCGGACATCGATGCCCCCGAGGCCTGGAGCGTCTTCCACGGCTCCAATGCCGTCACTGTGGCGGTCATCGACACCGGCATCGACTACACGCACCCCGACCTGGCCGCCAATGCCTGGACCAACCCCGGTGAGATCGCCGGCAACGGCATCGACGATGACGCCAACGGCTACATCGACGACATCCACGGCTGGGACTTCGCCAACGGCGACAACGACCCCATGGACGACAACGACCACGGCACGCACTGCTCCGGCACCATCGGCGGCGTCGGCAACAACGGCGTCGGCGTGGCGGGCGTGAACTGGAACGTCAAGATCATGGGCTGCAAGTTCCTGACGTCGGCCGGGTCCGGCTCGACGGCGGACGCCATCAGCTGCATCGAGTACGCGACGCTGATGGGCGTGGACGTCATGAGCAACTCGTGGGGCGGCGGCGGCTACGACGCGGCCCTCGAGGCGGCCATCGTGGCCGCGAACGCCGCGGACATCTTCTTCATCGCGGCGGCCGGCAACAGCGGCGTCGACACCGACGCCTCGGCGAACTACCCGAGCTGCTACAACGTGCCGAACGTGATCGCGGTCCTGGCCACGAACAACCGCGACCAGCGCGTGGTCGAGCCGGGCTGGTGGTCGTCCAACTACGGCGCCACCACCGTGGACATCGGCGCGCCCGGCCTGTACATCTACTCCACGATCCCGGGCAACGCGTACGACTCGTTCTCGGGCACCTCGATGGCAACCCCGCACGTCGCGGGCGCCATGGCCATGCTGCGCGGCCGTTTCCCGACCATCTCGGTCGCGGCCGGCAAGAACCTGTTGATGACCATCGGCAACGACCCGGTCCCGGCGCTGTCGGGCCTGTGCGTGACCGGCGGCCGGCTCAACCTGCTGAAGCTGATCGGCGATCCCGACGTCACGAACCCCGGCGCCGTCGTCGACCTTGCGACAGGCGCGGCGACGTCGAACCGCATGACCCTGGACTGGACCGCCCCGGGTGACGACGGCAACGTCGGCACCGCGACGTCCTACGACGTCCGCTACGCGGCCACGCCGATCGTGGACCAGGCCGGCTGGGACGCCGCCACGCAGGCGACCGGCGAGCCCAACCCGTCGGTGGCGGGCACCGCCGAGACCATGCAGGTCACGGGCCTGACGCCGTCGTCGACGTACTACTTCGCGATCCGCGCGAACGACGAGTACGGCAACGCCGGCGACCTGTCGAACAGCCCGTCCGGCACGACGCTGGCCCCGCCGGTGATCGCCGTCAGTCCCTCGTCGCTGTCGGCCTCGCTGGCCAGCGGCGGCACCACCACCCAGACACTGACCATCTCCAATTCCGGCCCCAGCGCCCTGGACTTCACGGTCCCCGTGCCGACGTTCATCGTCCCGGCCAAGGGCGCCACGGTGGTCAAGCAGCATGAGTACGTCGAACTCGCCAAGGGCGAGGTCGACAAGCGCGCGGGCGACCCGGTCCTGTTCGGCGCCGGCGGTCCCGACGTTTCCGGCTACCGCTGGATCGACAGCGACGCCATTGGCGGTCCGGCGTACAACTTCATCGACATCGCCTCGGTGGGCACCGCGATCACGCTGGCCGATGACGAGAACTCGGGCCCGTACGCCCTGGGATTCACGTTCCCGTTCTACGGAAACGACTTCACGACGTTCCGCATCGGCTCGAACGGATTTGTGTCCCTGTCGTCGTCGGCCACGGCCTATTCGAACTCGGCCCTGCCGGCGACGGCGGCGCCGGCAAACCTGCTGGCGCTGTTCTGGGACGACCTGTCGCCCAGCTCCAGCAGCACCTACTACCACTACGACGGCACGCGGATGATCATCCAGTACTCGTCGTGGATGAATTACGGCTCGGGCGGTCCGTACACGATGCAGATGCACCTGTACCCGAACGGGACCATCGAGTACCACTACCAGACCATGACGGGCGCCGCCAACAGCGCCACCATCGGCATCCAGAACGGCGACGGCACGGACGGCCTGACCGTCGCATACAACACGACGTACGTGCACGACAGCCTGGCGATCCGCTTCACGCGCATGCCGGCCTGGTTGTCCGTGACGCCCGCCGGCGGGACGGTACCTGCCGGTGGCAGCATGGACCTGAGCGTCGCCTACGATGCGACCGGCCTGTGCGGCAGCCACTTCGACGCCACGGTCCATGTGGTCAACAACGACCCGACGAACGCCGACGTGTCGGTGCCGGTCGGCCTGGACCTCACGGGCACGTCCGACATCGCGATCGTCCCGACCAGCCTTTCCTACCCCGACACCTACGTGACGGCGTCGGCATCGCTGAATCTCGCGGTGTCGAACCTGGGCTGCGCGGACCTTGTCATCTCGGGCCTGTCGTTCGACAACGCCGCCTTCAGCAGCGCGCAGTCGCTGCCGCTGACGGTGCCGGCCGGCGCCACGCACAACATCGCGGTGGTGTTCGCGCCGACGGCCGCCGGCCCAACCTCGGGCCAGCTGACGGTAACCAGCAACGACCCGGACTCGGGCTCGCTGCTCGTGCCGCTGACCGGCACGGGCCTCGACTACCCGGACATCCAGGTGACGCCCGCATCGCTGGCGCAGACGCTGCCCACCGGCGGCACGGCCATCCAGACGCTGACGATCACCAACACCGGCGCCGGCTCGCTGGGCTTCAGCATCCCGGACGCCGAATACATCGCGGTGGTGGCGAAGTCCGCCGCCCCGGTGCCCGGCAGCGAGCACATCGAACTGGCCAAGGACGCCAAGGACCCGCGCGTCGGCGCCCCGGTCCTGCTGGGCGCCGGCGGCCCGGATGCATACGGCTACCGCTGGAAGGACAGTGACGACGTGGGCGGCCCGGCCTACAACTGGATCGAGATCTCGTCCATCGGGACCGTGATCCCCTTCACGGCCGACGACCAGAACCTGGGCTTCTTCAACCTCGGGTTCAACTTCCCGTTCTACGGGACGGATTTCTCGTCGTTCAGGGCAAGTTCGAACGGCTGGATCAGCTTCACAAACTCGACGACCGGGATCCTCAACTACAACCTGCCCAGCACGAGCGCGCCCGAGAACCTGGTCGCCCCGTTCTGGGAGGACCTGAATCCCACGGCCGGCGGCGCGGTGTACTACCACTACGACGGCACCCGCGCGATCATCGAGTACAACGCCGTCCCCCGCTACTCGGCTGGCGGGCCGTACACGTTCCAGATCCACCTGTATCCGAGCGGGCGGATCGAATTCCACTACAAGTCGATGCTGAGCACGGTCCTCGATGGGGCCACGATCGGCATCCAGAACGAGACTAAGGATGCCGGACTGGCGCCGGCGTTCAACGCCCTGTACGTGCACGACAACATGGCGATCCGGTTCGAGGCGCAGATCCCGTGGCTGTCGACGACGCCCGCCCTGGGGACAATCCCCGCCGGCGGCTCGGCCGAGGTCACCGTCGGCTTCAACGCCGCCGGGCTCTGCGGCGACTCCTATGCGGCCAACCTGCATGTCGTCAGCAACGACCCGGACACGCCGAACGTGACCGTGCCGGTGGCCCTGACGCTGCAGGGCTCGCCGGACGCCCAGGTCTCGCCGACGACGCTGGCCTACGACAACGTCTACGTGACGCAGGACAAGTCGTTGTCGACCCACGTGGCCAACGCCGGCTGCGCCGGGCTGCAGGTCACGGCGGTCGCGTTCGACAACCCGGTCTTCGCCAGCGCGCAGGCCGTCCCGTTCAGCGTCGCGCCGGGCGCAAGCCAGGCTGTCGCCGTCGTGTACACGCCGGTGGCTGCCGGCGCCGTTACCGGCGTCATGACGCTGACGACGAACGATCCCTCGCACCCCACGCTGACCGTGTCGCTGACGGGAACCGGCGTGAACCCGGCCGGCATCGAGGTGACGCCGGCGGCGGTCACGGCCACTGTCCCGCCCGGCCAGCAGCGCACGGCCACGATCCACGTCGTGAACAACGGCGCCGGGTCGTTGACCTACTCGGTGCCGTCGCCCGATCTGTACAGCAAGGTCGTCGCCGGCGCGATGACCCCCGTGCCGACGCCCGACGGCCCGAAGGACGCCGGGGACAAGGAGTCGGGCATCGTGGCGCTGGGCGCCGGCGGCCCCGACTCGTTCGGCTATTCCTGGAAGGACAGCGACCAGGCCGGCGGCCCGGCGTTCAACTGGGTCGAGATCGCCTCGACCGGCACCGCGGCCCTGACCAGCGGTGACGACAGCAACGCCGGCCCGTTCCCGATCGGGTTCTCGTTCAGCTACTACGGAACCGCGTTCACGACCTTCCGGGTCTGCTCGAACGGGTGGCTCAGTTTCACCAGCACGGCGACCTCGTTCGACAACTCGGCGCTGCCGTCGACCGGCGCGCCGGTGAACATGCTGGCGCCGTTCTGGGACGACCTGAACCTGAACGTGACGGGCTCCGGCGACATCTTCTACCAGGTGGTCGGCGGCAACCTCGTCGTGCAGTTCAACAACGTGATGCGCTACAACACGACAACGCCCGTGACCTTCGAGGTCATCCTGTCGCCCACCGGGAACATCACGTACCAGTACCTCAACCTGGGCACGGCGACGCTGAACAGCGCCACGGTGGGCATGCAGAACGCGACCGGCACGGTCGGCCTGCAGGTCGCGTACAATGCGGCCTACCTGCACGACAACCTGGCGGTCAGGTTCTCGTCGCTGCCGCAATGGGCCAACGTCACCCCGACCAGCGGCACGCTGGCCGGCGGCGAGAGCGTGGACCTGACGGTGACCCTGGACGCCACGGGCCTGGCCCTGGGCGTACACACCGGCCAGGTGCGCATCCTCAGCAACGACCTCTCCAACCCCGTCATCACCGTGCCCCTGACGATGACGGTCCAGGACTACACCTCGGGCGTCGACGACAAGCTGCCCAGCCTGCTGTCGCTGTCCCAGAACGTGCCGAACCCGTTCAATCCCAGCACGAAGATCAGCTTCGCCCTCCCGGCGCGCGGCCTGGTCGACCTGCGGGTATTCGACGTGCGCGGCGCGCTTGTGCGCACCCTGGTCGCGGGCGAACTCGAGCCCGGCTTCCACGACTACGCGTGGGAGGGGCGCTCGGACGACGGCGTCCAGGTGCCCTCGGGCGTGTACTTCTACCGCCTGCGCACGGCGACGGGTGACATCACCCGCAGCATGACGCTGGTGAAGTAGGCGCGGCGCCCCTGGCCGCAGGCGCCTCGCCGCGCCTTTGCTGAAAGGCAGGAGCCCCGCCGGTCCGTGACCGGCGGGGCTTCCTGTTGAATTCCGGTTGAATCCCGGGGCGGGCGCGCGGGGCGCCCTGGACGTCGCGTCAGGCCTGGACGAACCTGGCCGCCGGCGCGCCGCAGATCGGGCACTTGGCCGGGGGCGCGCCGAACTCGATGTGCCCGCACACCGGGCACAGGTAGAACTTCTCCTCGGCCAGGTCCTCGCCGCGCGTCGCCGCTTCCAGTGCGCGGGCGTACAGCTCGGCATGGACGCGCTCGGCCTCGACGGCGAAGCGGAACATGCGGGCGGCCCGGTGACCCTCGGCCTGCGCCTGCGCCAGCATCGGCGGGTACATCGTCTCGAACTCGTAGGTCTCGCCGCCGATGGCCGCGCGCAGGTTGTCCACCGTGCCGCCGACGCCGTCGAGGGCCGCGAAGTGGCCCGCGGCGTGGATGCGCTCGGCCTGCGCCGTGGTGCGGAACAGCCGCGCGATGTTCGGGCGGCCCTCCTTCTCGGCCACCTCGGCGAACGAGGTGTACTTCTGGAA
>CAINDZ010000709.1 GCA_903847545.1 uncultured bacterium
ACTCGGGCCGGAACGGCTTCTGCAGGAAGTCGGCCGCGTCGCCCGTCACCTCGCGCAGGTCCGACGCCTCGCCCGCATATCCCGAGATGAACAGCACGCGCAGCCCGGGCCGCTCGGCCAGCAGCTTGGCGGCCAGCTCGCGGCCGCCGAGGCGCGGCATGACGACGTCGGTGACGAGCAGGTCGAGCGGCCCGTCGTGGCGGCGCGCCACCTCCAGTGCCTCGACGCCATCGGCCGCCTCGAGCACGCGGTAGCCCGCCAGCGACAGGAAGCGCACCGACAGCTCGCGCACCAGCGGCTCGTCCTCGACGAACAGCAGCGTGGCCGAGGCGGGTTCGACGCCGGGCGCCACCTCGGGCTCGGGCGCCTGCGTCGCGGGCGCCGCGACCCGGGGCAGGTGGATGACGGCGGCCGTGCCCTGCCCCGGCTGGCTGTCCAGGGTGATGGCGCCGCCGCTCTGCTTGATGATGCCGTACACCGTCGACAGGCCCAGGCCGGTGCCGCGGCCGCGCTCCTTGGTGGTGAAGAACGGGTCGAAGGCGCGGGCGCGCACCTCGCTGCTCATGCCGGCGCCGGTGTCGCGCACCACCAGGCGCACCCAGGGTCCGGCGCGCAGGTCGACGTGGTCGGCCGCCTGCCGCTCGTCGAGGTCGACCGGCCCGGTGGAGATGGTGATGACGCCGCCGGCGGGCATCGCGTCGCGCGCGTTGACCACCAGGTTCAGGATGACCTGCTCGAGCTGCCCGCGGTCGACGCGCACCCAGCCGTCGGCCACGTCGGCGTCCAGCTGCAGGCGGATGTCCTCGCCGATCAGCCGCTGCAGCATCTCGCCCAGCTGCGCGACGACCTCGCGCAGGTCGAGCACCTGCGGCGACAGCACCTGCCGGCGGCTGTAGGCCAGCAGCTGGCGCGTGAGCGAGGCGGCGCGCTCGGAGGCCTTCAGCACGCCCTGCGCGTAGCCGCCCAGCGCCTCGTGTTCGCCGACCGATGCGCGGATGAGCTCGGCGTAGCCGACGATGACCGTCAGCACGTTGTTGAAGTCGTGTGCGATGCCGCCGGCCAGCTGGCCCACCGCCTCGAGCCGCTGCGACTGGCGCAGTTGGTCCTCGAGGCCCTTCCAGGCGGTGATGTCGGTGATGGCGCCGTCGTAGGCGATGGTGGCGCCGTCGGGCCCGCGCACGGCGGTGCTGGAGACCAGCGACCAGAACGTGGAGCCGTCCCGGCGGCGGAACTGCACCTCCTCGTTCATCGTGAAGCCCTGCGCGTCGGCCACGCGGCGCAGGTCGTCGCGGCGCGCCGGGTCGACGTGCAGCGAGATGGTGTTGGCGGCCGTCGCCTCCTCCGGCGAGGCGAAGCCGAACATGCGCGCGAAGGCCTCGTTCACGTACAGCAGGCCGCCGTCGGGCCGGCTGCGGTACAGGCCGTCGCTGACGTTGCGGTGGATGGCGGCCAGCAACTCGCGCTGGCGCGACAGTTCCTCGTCGCTGCGCTCGCGCTCGCGCTCGGCCGCGCGCTTCTCGGCGACCAGCGCGCCGAACACCAGCGGCAGCGCCACCAGCAGCAGCTCGAACAGCTGCAGCGCCAGCAGGCGCTCGCCGCGATTGACGTCGAGGAACGGCCCGCGCGCCGCCGCCGTGCCGCCTGCCACCAGGATGGCCGCGAACGCGCCCGTGGTGACGGCGCCGCGCGGCCCGAACCGCACCGCCGAGACCAGCGCCACCAGCAGCCCGAGGTGCAGCAGCAGGATGCCGGTGACCCCGCCGGGCCCGGCGAAGAAGACGGCGGCCACCAGCGCCACCTGCAGCAGCGCGACCAGCGCCACGCGCCCGGCCGCGCGCGCGGCGAACGCCGGCCGCGGCGCGGCCAGCCAGTTGGCGGCCAGGGGCACGACCACCATGGCGCCCAGCGCGTTCATGCGCCACCAGCCGTCCCACCCCGAGTAGAACGGCATTTGCGGGTTGGTCCAGAAGTAGGCGCGGCCGAGCCACGAGAACATGATGCTGGCCGTCGGCGCCGCCGTCGCGGCCAACGCCACGGCCAGGATGTCGCGCAACCGCTCGAGCCGCGCATCGAAGCCCAGCCGCCGCAGCACCCAGGCGCCGAGCAGCGCCTCGGTGGCGCTGCCGAGCGCCCCGGGAATCGACAGGTCGATGCCGTAACCGATGATGGTGCGCGTGACGATGGTCGCGAGCGCCACCACCCACCACGCGCGCAGCCCCAGCAGCCACAGGCCCGCCACGCCCACGCCCGTCGGCAGCCAGATGATGGCCTGGTCGACCACCGAGTAGCCGAACTCGCGCACTTGCGCGGCCGCGACGAGTGCCGCGGCGAACAGCAGGTAACGGGCAGCAGCCAGCAGGCGCGAGCGGGGCATGGGTCGCAGCCGCCTTGCATGGTCAAAGTGTCGCGTGCGGCGTCCCCCGAGCGCACACATCAGGATGGATGGCGGAGGATAGTCGCGATGGCGGCCGGCGGTCAATGAACTTGCGTGGTCGATGACGCGCCGCTGCCGCCGGGTTTCCTATAAGTGTTGGCACGTAGGC
>CAINDZ010000710.1 GCA_903847545.1 uncultured bacterium
CAGGCCATCCACGCGCGCAGCGTGCTGCCCTGCCAGGACTCGCCGCTGGCCCGCTTCACGTTCAAGGCGACGATGACGGTGCCCGAGGCGCTGACCGTGGTGATGGCCGCGGCGCCCGGCAGCCAGGGCCCCGGCAAGGCGCCCGGCACGCGCGCGTTCACGTTCGAGATGCCGCAGTCCATCCCGCCGTACCTGTTCGCGTTCGCGGTCGGCAACATCACCTCGCGCGACCTCGGCCCGCGCTCGCGCGTGTACACCGAGCCCGAGACGCTCGACCGCTCGGCGTGGGAGTTCGCCGAGGTCGACAGCATGCTGCTGGCGGCCGAGGAGGTCTTCGGTCCCTACCTGTGGGACCGCTTCGACTTCCTGGTGATGCCGTCGAGCTTCCCCTACGGCGGCATGGAGAACCCGCGCCTGACCTTCCTGACGCCGACGCTGCTGGCGGGCGACCGCTCGCTGGTCAACGTGCTGGCGCACGAGCTGGCGCACAGCTGGACGGGCAACCTGGTCACCAACGCGACCATCGACGACTTCTGGCTGAACGAGGGCTTCACGGTGTGGGCCGAGCGCCGCATCCACGAGAAGCTGTACGGCAAGGAGGCGCAGGCGCTGTCGGCGGCCATCGGGCGCAACGGCCTCGATGACGCGCTGGCGTCGTTCGGCCCCGATTCGCCGTTCACCTGCCTGAAGACCGACGGCCGCGGCAAGGACCCGGACGACTTCTACTCGCTGGTGCCGTACGAGAAGGGCTTCCTGCTCGTCGCGCTGCTCGAGGAGACGGTCGGGCGCGAGAAGTTCGACGCCTTCATCAAGCGGTACATCAAGCACTTCTCGTTCACCTCGATCACGACCGAGCAGTTCGAGGAGTTCCTGGAGAAGGAGCTGCCCGGCGTGGCCGCGCAGGTGAGGGCGCAGGACTGGATCCGCAAGCCCGGCGTGCCGGACAACGCGCCGACTTTCACCTCGGCGCAGTTGACGATGCTCAAGGGCCTGGCCGCGGGTTGGGCCGGCGGGCAGCGACCCGACGTGGCGGCGGCGACGAAGTGGACGCCCGAGGACTGGCAGATCTTCCTGCAGGCCCTGCCGCGGCAGCTTTCCGAGGCGGACTGCAAGTGGCTGGACGACAATTTCCAGCTCACGAAACAGGGCAACTGCGAGATCCTCTGCAACTGGCTCGCGATCGCCGCCAACAGCGGCTACGCGCCGACGCGCGACCGCACGGCGCGCTTCCTGGGCGAGGTGGGCCGCATGAAGTACCTCAAGCCGCTCTACACGGCGCTCCACAAGAACGCCGCGACGACCGCACTGGCGAAGGAGACTTTTGCAAGATGCGGCGGCGGGTACCATCCCATCGCGCGCGGAGGCATCGAACGGATCCTGGCCAGCTGACCGGCCGGCCGCCGGCGCGTGCCCGAGGAAATCGCAGGAGAAGTTGAGCGCGCGCCCTGGACCCCCGGGGCGCGTCCTTTTCAACGCTGGGCCACCTGCCCGTGCCCCAGCCAGTCGAGCGGGAAGCCGTCCGGCAGGGCGACCAGGTCGAGCACCGCGGCGATCAGCTCCTGGTGCGCCCCGGCGCGGCGCGGGTTGCGGAACTCCCCCGCGATCAGCCCTTCGGGCGTGACCTCGAACGCGCGCCCGTTGTCCGACTCGACGACCAGCGTGTTGCCGTTGGCCAGGCGCTGCTCCGTGCCGCAGGTGCGCGAGTTCAGCGCCTGCTGCGGGCCGTCGCCGTAGCTCCACGCCACCTGCTGCGTGAACGGGTCGACCTCCAGGACGCGCGAGTGCCCGCGGGCGCCCAGGTTGTCGAACAGCAGGATGCGCCCGTTCGGCAGCAGCGTCGGCTGGTGCTGCCGCGACCAGGCGCCGGTCAGCGCCCAGACGATGCGCCCGGTCCGCGGGTCCAGGATGGCGATGGTGTCCATCTCGCGGATGGAGGTCAGGATGTTGCCCTTGCGGAAGAGGGGCGACAGGTGCTCGAGCGAACCGTCGAGGACCTCGAGCGTGTTCGTGTGGAACACGTCGCCGCCCCGCGGCGCGCAGTCGAGCAGCCCGGCGAACTCCGACGACTCCAGCGCCGCCAGCAGCGACACGCGCCGCACCGGCCGGCCGTCGCCGTCCAGCATCGAGAAGTAGTCCAGCAGCACGGGCTCGCTGCCGCCCAGGCGCGGCGACAGGCCGGCCTCGCGCGTCAGCACCCAGATGTGGCCCTCGTCGTCCATGTCGATGTCGTGGTGGCAGTGCCCCGGGTACGCCCACAACAGGCGCGAGTCGCGGTCCAGCCGCACCAGCGCGTGCCCCTCGTAGATGGCGAGGATGCCGCCGTCCGGTAACAGGCGCGCCCGGCGCCAGCAGCCGGCGGCGCCGTTCTTCTGCGGCGGCAGGAACGCCGCCGGGTCCGACGCCAGCACCTCGCGGTAATCGAGGTGCCACCGGTGGCGGACGTCGCCGTCGCGCGTCATCAGGAGCGCCTCGGGCGCGTGCCCCGACACATAGAAGAGCAGGTGGTCATCCGCGACGCCGGCCACGTTCACCGTCACGCCGGTCTGCGCGGGGCGCGGCCGGGCGCCGGCGGCGTAGCCCAGGCTCAGCAGCTGGTCGACCTCGCGCTTCTGCTCAGGGGTCAGGTCGGTGGAGGGGGGCGCCATGTCGGCCACGCCCCACTGGCCGGGAAGTCCGGCCGCGGGGTCGGCCGGTGCCAGCTTCCGGATGACCTGTCCGGCCAGTCGGCGCGGGTGGGTGCCCGGGCGGGCGAGCACGGCGGCGCCCGCGACGGCCAGTGCGGCCAGGAGCACCAGGGACGGGGCGCGCCATGCCATCCGGCCGGTTGCCCGGCCCGCGGTCCTGGGGCGCATCATCCGCCTCGCCATGCCGCCCTCGCGATCGTTGCGGACCGGAGTCAGGGGCCAGCCAGTGGTCGTCACCATAGCACAGCCGGGCCCTGCTTGGGCAAGGGACATCACCTACCCGGGCAGCGGATTTGCTGCCGCACCTTGCGCATCGCGGCCCGCCCGGGCGATCATGGGGCAAGTTCGCCACCGGGAGCCCCCAGCCAGGACGTCACGATGCCCGTCAACCCGCTCTTCCAGCGCCTGCAGCTGCTGACCGGCACGCCGGCCCTCGACCGCCTGGGTGCGGCCAGCGTGGGGGTCTTCGGCATCGGCGGGGTGGGTTCGTGGGCGGCCGAGGCGCTAGTGCGCTCGGGGGTGGGCCACATCACCTTGGTCGACAACGACGTGATCTGCATCACCAACGTCAACAGGCAATTGCAGGCGACGACGAAGAACGTGGGTCAACCCAAGGTGGAGGAGTTGGCGGCCCGCCTGCGGCTGCTCAACCCGCGCTGCGAGGTGACCGCGGTGATGCGCGCCTGCGAGCCCGCCACCGTCGACACGTTCGACGTCGGGCAGTACACCTACGTGCTCGACTGCATCGACTCGATCACCTGCAAGGTCGCGCTGATCCGGGCGGCCCATGCCGCCGGCTGCACGCTGTTCTCGGCGATGGGGGCCGCCGCCAAGCTCGACCCCACGCAGGTGCGTATCTCGTCCATCTGGGAATCGGCCGGCTGCCCGCTGGCCCGCTGGATCCGCCGGCGCCTGCGCGAGTCCGGCTTCCAGGGCGACTTCCAGGTCGTGTGGTCGCCCGAGAACCGCGAGCCGGTCGAGTCGACCAGCGTCGCCTGCGGCACGCACACCTGCTACTGCCCCAAGTTCGTGCCGGCGGAGGATGGCGAGGGCGAGCACCGCGACTGGTGCTCCGAGAAGCGGCTGATCAACGGCACGGCCGTGCACATGACGGCGATCTTCGGGATGATGCTCTCGGGCCTGGTGGTGCAGGACGCGGTCGCGCGCGCGGCGGAAGCGGCCCCGGTTCAGGGCGCGACGGCCACCGACTTCCCCGTCGTGGACGACCGGTAGCAGGCGTCGACCACCTGCAACGTCGCCAGGCCGTCGCGGGCGCCCACCGGCGGCGGCGTGCCGTCCCGCACGCAGGCCAGCCAGTCGCGCAGCACCAGGGGCAGCGTCGGCACGGTGGCCGGCACGTCGAACCGCTCCTCGTCGCGGCCGCGCCGCAGCACCAGCCCGCCCTCCAGGTAGTCGGCCCACAGCTGGCCGTCCTCGCCGACGACCTCCAGCCACGCCGCCCGCGACTGCGTGTACTTGCTCACCTCCAGCGACACCCAGCAGCCGTCGTCCAGCTGCCCGCGCGCCAGGAAGAGGTCCTCGACCGCCGGGTTCAGCACCTGCCGCTGGCGCGCGTCGATCTCGGTGAACTCGCGGCCGGACAGGTGGCGCACCAGGTCGAACAGGTGCACGCCCGTCAGCAGCACCGAGCCGCCCACCGTCTCGTGCGGGTCGCGCTGCCAGGCCAGCGTCGTGGGGGCCAGGCGCTGGGCCAGCCGCACCAGGTGCACGCGCCCCAGCAGCGGCCACAGCTCGCGCGCGCGGGCGATGACGGGATTCCAGCGCAGCGACTGGCCCAGGAACAGGGGGTGGGGGGCCGCCGCGTCCAGGGCGACCAGGCGCACGGCCTCGGCCAGGGTGCCGGTCATCGGTTTTTCCAGCAGCAGGGGCTTGCCGGCGGCCAGGACCATGGCCGCGAGCGTGGCATGCGACGACGGCGGCGTGCAGACGACCACCCCGTCAACGTCCGGTTCCGCGACCAGCGCGGCCGCCTCCGGCAGGTAACGGACGCCGTGCCTCGCGGCCAGGGCCTCGCCGGCGGCGCGGTCGCGGCGGCACAGCGCGGTCACCGTCAACCCGGGCACGTCCGCCAGCCCGTGGCGCACGTAGCGCTCGCCGTGGGCCCCGGCCCCGATGATCCCGATCCGGAACGTCATGGCATGGCTCGCTTCTGGCTGCCGGGCGCGGCACCGCACCCTCCCTGGAACAATCCTCCCGCGGATGGAGAGCCTAACATGACCATGGGCGCACGACAAATCCCCGCCGGCTGGCTCGTGACGGCCGTCCTGCTGGCCCTGCTCGCCTGGGCCCTGCCCTCGCAGGCCGGCGATGGGGGCGATCCCGGCTACACGGTGCCGGGCGACCTCGATCCCTGGCTGATCATCAACGAGGTCCTGGCCGACCCGGCCACCGACTGGAACAAGGACGGGCTGGTGGACGCGAAGGGGGACGAGTGGATCGAGCTGCGCAACCTCAGCGCGGTGCCCCTGGACCTGTCCACGTACTACCTGCGCGACAGCTCGGGCGAGACGCCGGACCTGAAGCTGTCGGGCACCATCGACGCCGACGAGCACGTCATCTGGTTCGGGTCCGACGCGGTGGCCTGGCAGGCCGCCAACGCCTTGTCGACGACCGGGTTCGCCCTGAACAACACCGGCGATACCGTGCAGTTGGTCCGGGCGATCCCCGGCACCAGCCCCGTGCAGTACGAGCTGGTGCACGCCGTGGCCATCGGCGACCACGAGGCGGACGACGACCGCTCGAGCGGCTTCGACTGGACCCACACCGTCTGGCAGCTCTTCGACGGCATGTTTCCGTACACCGGCAGCCTGACGCCGACGAGCACGGGATGCCCCCCAAGCCCCGCGGCCCCCAACCAGTGCGGGTCCCAGGTCCCGACCGAGGCCGCCAGCTTCGGCTCGCTCAAGGCGACCTACCGCTGAGCCCCCTTTCCGGCGGTTTCAGGTCGCCCGACGGCCCGGGAAAGGAATCCCGGGCCGTCGCCTTTTCCCGGGGGCGGCCGCATCGGCCCAATGGGGCCGCAAATGCCGTAAACGGGGCCGCGCGCCCCATTTGCCCCCGTTTCCTCTTTCGCACCCGGCGGGTAGGCGTTATGCTCCCGATGGCCCGTCCGAGCCCACCGGCGCGCCCGCATCCCGGGCGCGCGCCCTGTCCCAGGAGACGCGATGCAGCTGAACGAGAACCAGAGCATGATCCGCCAGATGGCGCGCGACTTCGCCACCGCCAAGGTCGCCCCCATCGCCCACGCGATCGACCGCGACGGCACGTTCCCCGAAGCCACCGTGCGCGAGATGGGAGAACTCGGCTTTCTCGGCCTGGTCGTGCCCGAGGCCTACGGCGGCGTGGGGGCCGACATCACCTCGTACGCGCTGGTCGTCGAGGAGCTCTCGCGGGCCTGCGGCAGCCACGGCCTGACCGTCGCGGCGCACAACAGCCTCGGCTGCTGGCCCATCGCGACCTTCGGCACCGAGGAGCAGAAGCGCAAGTACCTGCCGCCCGCGGCGGCCGGGACCTCGCTGCTCAGCTTCGGACTGACCGAGGCGGGCGCCGGCTCGGATGCCGGCGGCACGCGCACCACGGCGGTGCGCGACGGCGACCACTGGGTGCTGAACGGCTCGAAGATGTGGATCACGAACTCCCACTACGCGGGGGCCCTGATCATCACGGCCAAGACCGACCCGACGGCCAGCGGCAGCCGCGGCATCAGCGCCTTCATCGTCGAGACGGACACCCCGGGCTTCACGGTCGAGAAGAAGGAGGACAAGCTCGGGATGCGCGCCTCGGACACGGCGCCCCTGACGCTGGTCGACGTCCGTGTGCCCCACGCCAACCTGCTGGGCCGGGAGGGCGAGGGCTTCAAGTACTTCATGCAGACGCTCGACGGCGGGCGCATCTCCATCGCGGCGCTGGCGCTGGGCCTGGCCGAGGGCGCCTTCGCGGTGGCCCGCGCCTACACGCAGCAGCGCGAGCAGTTCGGCAAGCCCATCGCCGAGTTCCAGGCCGTGCAGTTCATGCTGGCCGACATGGCGACGCAGATCGCGGCCGCGCGGCTGCTGACCTACGAGGCCTGCCGCCTGAAGGACGCGGGCGAGGAGTACGCCCACATGTCGGCCATGGCCAAGCTGCACACGTCGGAGACGGCGATGTTCGTCACCGACCGCGCCATCCAGTGCCTCGGCGGCTACGGCTACACGACCGAGTACCCGGTCGAGCGCATGTACCGCGACGCCAAGCTGTGCACGATCGGCGAGGGCACCAGCGAGATCCAGCGGCTGGTGATCGGCCGTTACGCACTCGGACTCTGAGCCAAAGACAGGCTCTTGGTCACCGACGAGACTTTGAGCCACCGACAAGGGAGCCACGACATGAGCAAGCGATCCGTCATCTGCGAAGCGGTCCGCACGCCCATCGGCAAGTTCCAGGGCGCGCTGGCCGGCGTCCGCGCCCCCGAGCTGGGCGCCCACTGCGTCAAGGCCGTGCTCGAGCGCACGGGCCTGGACCCGGCCCTGGTCGGCGAGGTCGTCATGGGCAACGTCTGCCAGGCGGGCCTGCAGCAGAACCCGGCCCGCCAGGCGGCCATCTTCGGCGGCGTGCCGCACACGACCAGCGCCATGACCATCAACAAGGTGTGCGGCTCGGGCCTGAAGGCCGTCGCGCTGGCAGACCAGGCCATCCGCGCCGGCGACCAGGACTGCGTCATCGCCGGCGGCTTCGAGAACATGAGCCGCATCCCGTACGCGCTGCTCGGCGCCCGCGACGGCCTGCGCCTGGGCGACGGCACGGTCACCGACCTGCTCGTGCACGACGGCCTGTGGGACATCTACAACAACTTCCACATGGGCATGACGGCCGAGTGGGTGGTCGACACCTACAAGGTCAGCCGCGAGGACCAGGACGCGTTCGCCGCCGAGAGCCACCGCCGCGCCGTGGCGGCGTGGGCGGCCGGCAAGTTCGCGCGGGAAGTGGCGCCGCTCAGCATCCCTCAGCGCAAGGGCGACCCGCTGGTCGTGGCGCAGGACGAGGGCCCGCGCGGCGACGTCACCGCCGAGTCGCTGGCGAAGCTGAAGCCCGCCTTCAAGCGCGACGGCGGCACCGTGACGGCGGGCAATGCGTCGACCATCAACGACGGCGGCGCCGCGCTGCTGGTCTGCAGCGAGGCCTTCGCGAAGAAGCACGGCCTGAAGGTGCGCGCCGTCATCGAGGGTGCGGCCACCGGCGCCGTGCAGCCGCACGAGGTGATGATGGCCCCGGTCACCAGCGTGAAGAACCTTCTCAAGAAGACCGCCAGCAAGCTGGGCGACTACGGCCTGTTCGAGTTCAACGAGGCCTTCGCGGCGCAGAGCCTGGGCGTCATCCGCCAGCTCGAGGTCGACCCGGCGAAGGTCAACATCCACGGCGGCGGCGTCAGCCTCGGCCACCCGATCGGCTGCTCGGGCGCGCGCATCCTGGTCACCCTTTTGCACGCGATGGAGGACCGCAAGGTCAACCGCGGCCTGGCCAGCCTGTGCCTGGGCGGCGGCGACGCGGTCTCGCTCGCGATCACCCTTCCCTAACCGGCCCGAAAGGAAACGGACATGAAGATGTCGGTCATCGGCGGCGGCACCATGGGCAACGGCATCGCCCACGTGTTCGCGCAGAAGGGCCACGACGTCACGCTCATCGACGTCAAGCCCGAGTACACCGAGAAGGCGCTCAAGACGATCGAGGGCAACCTCGCCCGCCAGGTGAAGAAGGAAGCGATCACCGAGGCCGACATGAAGGCCACGCTGGCGCGCCTGTCCACGGCCACCGACCTCGCCGCCGCGAAGGGCAGCGCGCTGGTCGTCGAGGCGGTTTTCGAGAGCTTCCCCGTCAAGAAGGAGATCTTCTCGACGCTGGACGCCGCCTGCGGCCCCGAGACCATCCTGGCCTCGAACACGTCGAGCATCTCGGTGACCAAGATCGCCGCCACGACGAAGCGCGCCGACCGGGTCATCGGCATGCACTTCATGAACCCCGTGCCCGTGATGAAGCTGGTCGAGATCATCTGCGGCCAGGCCACCAGCCCCGAGACGCTGGCGTACGTCACGCAGGCCTCGAAGGACCTCGGCAAGATCCCCGTGACGGTGCAGGACTACCCGGGCTTCATCAGCAACCGCGTGCTCATGCCCATGATCAACGAGGCGGTCTTCTGCCTGATGGAGGGCGTCGCCACCCGCGAGGCCATCGACGAGGTCATGAAGCTGGGCATGGCGCACCCGATGGGCCCGCTGACCCTCGCCGACTTCATCGGCCTGGACATCTGCCTGGACATCATGAACGTGCTGCACGACGGCTTCGGCGACAGCAAGTACCGGCCCTGCCCGCTGCTGCGGCGCATGGTCGAGGCGGGCTACCTCGGTCGCAAGAGCGGCCGCGGCTTCTACGAATACGAGCAGAAGTAGGCCGGCCCCGCGCCGGCGCACCCCTGAAGGCGGCCAGACGGACAGGAGCCTGACGTGCAGTTCCAGTTCACAGAACAGCAGCGGATGATCCGCGACATGGCGCGCGACTTCGCGAACCGGGTCATCGCCCCGGTGGCGGCCGAACTCGACGCGACCGGCCACTTCCCGAAGGACATCGTCCGCCAGATGGGCGAGCTCGGGCTGCTCGGCATGAACGTGGCCGAGGCGTACGGCGGCGCCGGCCTCGACGCCGTCTGCTACGTGGCGGCGATGGAGGAGGTCAGCCGGGCCTGCGCCTCGTGCGGCGTCATCATGTCGGTCAACAACAGCCTGGTGTGCTGGCCGCTCGAGACGTACGGCAACGAGGACCAGAAGAAGCGCTTCCTGGCGCCGCTGGCGGCGGGGCAGAAGCTGGGGGCGTACTGCCTCAGCGAGCCCGGCGCGGGCACCGACGCCGCGGCGCAGCGCACGACGGCGAAGAAGGAGGGCGACCACTGGGTCCTGAACGGGATGAAGAATTTCATCACCAACGGGGCCAACGCCGACATCCTCATCGTCTTCGCGCAGACCGATCCCGCGCTCAAGCACAGGGGCATCCGCGCCTTCATCGTCGAGACGACCAGCCCCGGCTTCTCGGTCATCCGCAAGGAGGAGAAGATGGGCATCCGCGCGTCGGACACCGCCCAGCTGGCCTTCGACAACGTGATCGTGCCGGACGACCAGGTGCTCGGGCCTCCCGAGTCGGGCTTCAAGATCGCCATGAGCACGCTGGACGGCGGCCGCATCGGCATCGCCAGCCAGGCGCTGGGCATCGCGGCGGCGGCGTACGAGGCGGCACGCGCCTACAGCAAGCAGCGCGAGCAGTTCGGCAAGCCCATCTGCGAGTTCCAGGCCGTGCAGTGGAAGATCGCCGACATGGCCACCCGGCTCGAGGCGGCTCGCCTGCTGACGTACCGCGCCGCCTGGGCCAAGGACCAGCACGGCCGCTACGGCGAGGAGGCGGCGATGGCCAAGCTGTACGCCAGCGAGGCCAGCCACTACATCACGAACGAGGCCGTGCAGATCTTCG
This sequence comes from uncultured bacterium, assembly GCA_903847545.1. GTDB lineage: Bacteria > Krumholzibacteriota > Krumholzibacteriia > LZORAL124-64-63 > LZORAL124-64-63 > CAINDZ01. Next base: position 10,197 of record CAINDZ010000710.1, read on the forward strand.
GCGGCAACGGCTACTCTAAGGAGTACCCCGTCGAGCGCCACTTCCGCGACGCGAAGATCACCGAGATCTACGAGGGCACGAGCGAGGCCCAGCGCATGGTTATCTCGTCGTTCGAGCTGAAGAAGTAGGGCGGGTGGCCCGCCCACTGTTTCCGGACGGCGCCGGGTCGCGGGTCTCAGGCCCGAGACGGGCGCCGTCCTGCTTGGTCCGCCTGTCGCGGGCCCCCGCCGGGGCCTGTGCGTCCTGGGACACCGGCGAACGGGGAACCGCATGCGGCATCGCACGGGATCGATCCTGACCCTCCTGGCCCTGGCCACGGCCGTTCTCGGCGCGGCGCCTTCCTTCGGCGGGCCGCCCGCGCCCGTGCCCTCGCCGCTCAACGGCGGCGTGCAGGGCCTGGCTGTCGCGACGATGATCCCCGGCGCCGTGCTCGACCCGGCCGCCCCTTCGCTGCAGGCGGTCACGGGTGCGGACCCCGCCGCGCGTCCGTTGCTGCCCGAGGAGGCGCTGGCCTGGTTCCGCGCGCTGGACGCGGCCTCGCCCTGCGCGACGCTGCTCGAGTTCGGCCGCACGTTCGAGGGGCGTCCCCTGGTGATGCTGGCGATCTCGGACGCGGCGACCATCGCCGACCTCGAGGGCTTCCGGCGCGCGCACGTCGCCCAGTTGGATCCCCGGCTGGCGCCCGCCGCCGCCGGGTCGCCGGCCGCGACGAAGGCCGTCGCGATGCTGGCCTACGGCATCCATGGCGACGAGTTGAGCAGCACCGACGCCGCCTGCGCCCTGGCCTGGTGGCTGGTGGCCGGCACCGACGAGCGCGCGCAGGCGATGCGCCGCGACCTGGTCATCCTCGTCGAGCCGTTCGAGAACCCCGACGGCCGCGCGCGCTACCTGGCGCAGGTCACGTCGTTCGCCCACCAGGTCGCCAACCCCGACCAGGACGACCTCTCGCACACCGCCGTCTGGCCCTGGGGCCGAGGCAACCACTACCTGTTCGACCTCAACCGGGACTGGCTGACGATGCGCCTGCCCGAGAGCGCGCGCGTGCGCCAGGTCGCCGCCTGGCTGCCGCAGTTGATGGTCGACAGCCACGAGATGGGCGCCAACGACAGCTACCTCTTCCCGCCCGCGCGACACCCGTTCAACCCGCTGCGCCCCCTGACGGTGCGCAAGTGGGAGCACACGTTCTCCAACGAGCAGGCGGGCGCGCTCGACACTCGCGGCTACCCGTACTTCTCCGGCGAGTGGAACGAGGAGTTCTTCCCCGGCTACGGCTCCTCGTGGGCCGCCTACCACGGCGGGATCGGCATCCTCTACGAGATGTCGCGCACCGCCGGTACGACGGTGCGCAAGCAGGACGGCACCGAGCGCACGTTTGCCCAGGCCGTCGAGCACCAGGTCGTGTCGTCGGTCGCGAACCTCGAGTCGCTGCGCTCGCGCCGCGTCGAGATCATCGCCGACCAGCGGGCGGCGCGCGCCGACGCCGTGGCCCGCGGCTCGACCGGCGATTGCCGCGCCTGGGTCCTGTTGCCGGACGCGCGCCACCCCGGCCGCCTGCCCGACCTGGCCGCGGTGCTGGCGGCGCAGGGCATCGAGGTCCAGGTGCTGGCCGGCGAGCGCGGCACCACGGGCATCGTCACCGACGCCCGCACGGGTCGCCACGCGGTGCGCGACCTGCCGCCCGGCACCGTGCTGGTCAGGCTGGACCAGCCTGCCGGCCTGCTGGCCCGCGCCGAGTTGGACCCGCACGTGCCGATGAACAACGTGTTCTTCCGCGACGAGCGCGAGTACATCGAGAAGGAGAAGGGCAGCCGCCTGTACGACACCACCGCCTGGTCGCTGCCGCTGCTGCGCGGCGTGCCCGCCGCCTGGCTGGACGTGGTCCCGCGCGGCGACTGGCGGGCGTGGGCCCCGGCGGCGGCGCCCGCGGCGACGCCCGTGCCCGCGGCGGGCTGGACCTCGCTCGTCATCGACAACGACGCCGATGAAGGCGGCCGCCTGCTGGCCGGCCTGCTGCAGAAGGGCGTGACCGTGCGCGTCGCGCGCAAGCCCTTCGCGGTCGGGGGCCGTTCCTTCAGCGCCGGAGCGCTCGTCATCCGCCGCGAGGGCAACCTGGCGGACCTCGACGCGGTCCTCGGCGGCTTGCCGTTCCCGGCGACGACGGTGGCCGTCTCGACCTCGCGCGCCGAGTCTGGCCCGGACCTCGGCGGCGCGGAGTTCGACGTCCTGGTGGCCCCGCGCGTCGGCATGCTCGCGGGCATGCCCGTCTCGCCCGATGACTACGGACATGTCTGGCACCTGCTGGACCAGGACCTGGGCCTTCGCTTCAGCAGCCTCGACGTCGGTCGCTTCGCGCGCACCGACCTCTCGCGCTACAACGTCCTGGTCTTCCCGCCGCTCGCGGGCGGCACCGACTTGTACCGCCAGGTCCTGGGCCGCGA
>CAINDZ010000711.1 GCA_903847545.1 uncultured bacterium
AACGGCGGGCGGTCGAGTTCCGGGTGCCGAATTGACACCGGCCCCGGGGGGCGGGTAGCATCCGGCGGTCCTGCGGCGCCCGCGGCGCGCCTTTCGTGACCATCTTCCGTGAAACGGCGGCCCCCGTGGCGAAGTTCCGCCTGGCGAGCGTTCCCCTGCACACCCGCATGCTGGCCGGCGGTCTGGTCGGCGCCGGGGCGGGCATCGCCGCCCACGTCCTGCTGCAGGGCGACCCCGCGCTGGCGGGGTTCGTCAAGTACGTGGCCCAGCCCATGGGCCAGCTCTACATCCGCCTGCTGTTCATGCTGGTCATTCCGCTCGTCGTGCCGGCCCTGGCCCTGGGCATCGCCGGCCTGGGCGACCTGCGCCACGTCGGGCGCATCGGCGTGCGCACGCTGGCCTATACGGTGGCCGTCTCGACCATCGCCGTGGTGCTGGGCCTGGGGCTGACGAACCTGCTGCGCCCGGGCGACGGCATGTCGGCCGACGCCAAGGCCCGCCTGCTGGCCGGCGCCGGCGAGCGCGCGGCGGCGGTCACCGGCGGCGCGGCGCCCAAGTCGGGGCTCGACCTCATCATCCAGATCGTCCCGCGCAACCCGGTCTCGGCGATGGCCGAGGGCGACATGCTGGCGGTGATGTTCTTCGCGCTGATGCTGGGCATCGGCCTGGCCGTCACGCGCACCGAGGCCGCGCGGAAGTTCGAGGGCGCGCTCGAGGGCCTTTACGACGTGACGATGCGGCTGATCGGGATGGTCATCTCGATCTCGCCCCTCGGCGTCGCGGCGCTGCTGTTCACGCTGACGGCGCAGCTGGGCTACGAGGTGCTGGGGCAGCTCGCGCGCTACGTCGGCGTGGTGCTGCTGGCGCTGGTCATCCACCAGTTCGTGGTCTACTCGGCGCTGGTGCGCACGCTGGGCGGGATGTCGCCGCGCCGGTTCTTCGGCGGCGTGCAGGAGGCGATGATCACCGCGTTCTCGACCTCGTCCAGCAACGCCACGCTGCCGACGGCGCTGAAGGTGGCCGAGGAGAACCTGAAGCTGCCCACGCACGTCAGCCGCTTCGTGCTGACGATCGGCGCCACCGCCAACCAGAACGGCACCGCGCTGTTCGAGGGCGTCACGGCGCTGTTCCTGGCGCAGTTCTACGGCGTCGACCTGTCGCTGGGGCAGCAGTTCGTGGTGATGGTGATCTGCATCCTCGGCGGCATCGGCACCGCGGGCGTGCCGGCGGGCTCGCTGCCGGTCATCGCGATGATCCTGGGCACCATCGGCGTGCCGGTCGAGGGCATCGGCCTGATCCTGGGCGTCGATCGCTTCCTGGACATGTGCCGCACCACGCTGAACGTGACGGGTGACCTGGCCGCGGCCGTGGTGGTCTCGCGCGGCGAGGGCCCGGCCGACCCGCGCGGCGCGATGGACTAGATCCCCGCTAGATCCCGAACGTGAAGCCGGCGCCGAACGTCCAGAAGTCCGCGATCGCATCCTCCTGCACGCCCACCCGGAACTGCCTGCGGACGAACACGCCGTAGTCGTGCCCCTTCGCGTCGCGCACGCGCCAGCCCGCGCCCAGGTGCGCGCCCGGCCGCAACTCGTTCGCCAGCGACAGGCCCGCGCCGCCGGCGGCCCACGGGCCGCTGCGCGCGGCCGTCGCCTGGAGGCGGAGGTCGAAGCTCATCGTCGCGACCGCCGGCACGTGCGTCATCTCGTTGCTGGTCGTGCGCGCCGGCACGTCGATCGTGGTCTGCAGGGCGTTGTAGCGGATCGCCGGGCCGTACTCCAGGCGCGACGACGCGCGGCTGAGCAGCGCCAACCCGACGGCGCCCCCGGACGACGCCAGGGGGTCCTCGGACCCGGTCGACCACCCCGCCTCGAGCAGCAGGCGCTGCGGTGTTCGCGTCTTCTTCTGCGCCTCGGCCATCACCGCGCCGCGATCGTCGTCCTCGGGCGGCAACCGGTCGGCGAGACCGGGCGGGTACACCGTGTACCAGGCCTCGGTGAAGGCCCCGACGCCGCCGCCGATCAGGGTGATCGGCAGGCCGATGGCCATGATGCCCACCATCGTCCCGGTGAGCACGTAGCTGACGCGCTTGCTTCCGCCGACGTCGTCGTGGTCCGGCACGGAGAACCCGAGCGCCGCCCCGAGGCCGCCGCCGAGCAGCATCCCCACGGCGCCCGCGACATGGGCGCCTTCCTCGGCGCCCGAACGGTGCTGCTCCACGCGCGCGACGTCGCCGAGGGCGATGCCGGGCGCGCCCTCCAGCCACAGGCTGTCCGCGGTGACGCGCGCCGGCTTGCCCTGCCACGTCTCGCGCGAGTACAGGGTGACGCGCAGGGGGTGCCTCTTGCCGAGGCGTTCCACGAGGCCGGGCAGGCCGGCGGTGGCGTCCATCGCGGCCGGTGTTGCGTCCGGTGGAGCGGGCGCGGCAACGGGCGCTGTTGCGGGCGTGGGTGCGGCCGCCGTGTCGGCGGGCGCGGGCCGCCGGCTCTCCAGCGAGAACTGCGCCGTCGCCGGCGTCGTCCAGGCCAGCGCCAGCAGGGCGCAGGCCGTCATCGGCAAGGACATCCTCGACAGGGACATCATCGACAAGGCCGTCATCATCGAATGGGGGATCCGCATTTTCATGGCCCGAACACCAGTCCCGCGCTGAAGGTCCAGAACGGCGGCGGGTCGTCGTCCGGGTTCGTGAACGGGAAGTGGTAGCGCGCCGCGAAGGTGACCGCGCGCGCGCCGTCGTCGCGCCAGCGCAGGCCGCCGCCGACATGGCCGGCCAGGAAGAGGTCGTCCTGAACGCGCCAGCCGACGCCGCCGCTGGCGAACGGGCGCCACCCGGGCGCCAGGGCGTTGACGCGGACGTCGAGGCCGGCGCCGAAGGCCAGCGAGGTGGCGTGCTCGTACGTGCCCCACGGCGTCTCGCGCAGGTCGACGCCGCGCACGTTGTGCAACTCGACCACGGGTCCCATCTCGATACGACCGGACGTGCGTTGCAGCAGCGCCAGGCGCCCCGACAAGCCGTGTCCGTCGACGACCATGTCCGTCGCCTGGGCGTACCCGGGCTCGAGGGCCAGGCGTGTGCGCCGGCGCGGACGCTCGACGGACCGCGGCCAGATGGTGTCCCAGCCCCTGTCGAGCGCGCCGACGCCCGCCCCGATGCCGCTGCCGAGGGCGGCGCCGATGGCGGCGCCCGCGCCGACGCCGATCACGACGCCGACGGCTGCGTTCGAGTCGCCCGACTCGTCGAACGAGGCGATGAGCAACCCGATGAGTCCCCCGAGGGCGCCGACCGTGACGGCCCCCGTGCGCGCGCCGATGCTGGCGCCCGCCTGCATGGAGCGCCGGTCCTGCCGGATCTCCGTGATCTCACCCAGCGGCGCGCGCAGGAAGCGCGTCGCCGCGGTCACCGTGAACTCGGACCCGTCCCGGAGCGCCGTCGTCAGCAGGAGCGTGTCGGCCTCGACGCGATGGGGAAAGCCCTCGAGCGTGGTCCCGTCGGCGAGCATCACCTGCAGCGCCGTGTTGGCGTCGACGGTGGCCAGGAGCAGGCGCAGGTCGCGCGAGGGCGCGGGCGATGGTGATAGTGACGTCGATGTTGGCGTCGACGACGGCGGCGGCGTCGGCTCGGCCGCGACGGCGGCGGTCGCGAGCAGCGCGAGCAGGGCGAGCCGCGCGGCGGTGGGCCAAAAACGGAGTCTCGGTGTCTTCAAGGCGCATCCCCCCATGCGTGTTGGAGGGTGATCGTACGGGTTTTGCCGAGCGCTGTCGATCATGGCGTGTGCGCGCCTCTTGTGCGACAATGGGCAGGGCCGTCGAAAGGGGTGAACGTGCGCATCCCGCGTGCCTTGTGGTGGCTGGTGGTGGTGGCGGTGTCGGCCGGCGTGGTCGCCCTGGACCTGGCCACCGGGCCGTACATCCAGTTCCCCATCCTGTTCATCGTCCCGGTCGGCCTGGCTGCCTGGCATCTCGGCCGCTGGCCGGCGGTGGGCTTCACCGTGGTCCTGGTGGGTGCGCGCCTGGGCATCGCGCTGGGCCTGGAAGACCACCTGACCCCGCACTGGGCCGCGGTGGTCAACGCCGTCATCCGCCTGCTCGTGCTGCTGGGCCTGGTGGTCGTTGTCGGAGTCGTGCAGCAGCGCCGGGCGCTGGCGGCCCGCGTGCAGGAACTGGAAGGCATCCTGCCCATCTGTTCCTTCTGCAAGAAGATCCGGCGCGAGGACGGCAGTTGGGAACAGGTCGAGGTGTACGTGAGCCGTCACTCGGCCGCGCACTTCAGCCACGGCCTGTGCGATGGGTGTCTCAAGGAACACTACCCGGAACATTACCACCAGGTCCGGGCGGAATCGCCGCCGACCGCCTGATCGCCGGTCCTGATCCCCAGCCCGGACGCGACCGTGCCGGGCAACGCCAACCAGGAGATCGCGTGGACGGATCCGCCGCCGCGGCGCGCCGCACGGGGCCCAGCCCCTGGCTCGACATCCCGCTGGACGCCTACGAGGCGCACATGGCACTGCCCGAGGTGGGGCAGGCGCCCATGCTGGCCGACATCTTCGGCGCCCTGCTGCGCGAGCACCTGCCCGAGACCGTCGCCGTGCTCGGCTGCGCCGGCGGCAACGGGCTCGAGCGCATCGACCCCGCCGCCACGTCGCGCGTCGTCTGCGTGGACATCAACCAGCAGTACCTCGATGTGCTGCGCGAGCGCCACCAGGGCCGCTTCGCGCGGCTGCAGACGACTTGCCTGGACATCGAGCGGCGGCTCGTCCTGTGCGAACCCGTGTCCCTGGTCTGGGCCGCGCTGCTGTTCGAGTACGTGGACCCGTGCGCGGCGATGAACCGCATCGCCCACCTGATCGCCGACGACGGCATCCTGGCGACCGTCGTCCAGGAACACGACACCGACAGGCCGGCCGTCACGCCGTCGCCCTACACCTGCCTCGAGGCCCTGGCCCCGGCGCTGCGCCACGTGGCGCCGTCGCGCCTGGCCGCGCTGGCCGCCGGCCTGGGCTTGTACGAGATGCGCCGCCAGCGCGTGGCGACGGCCGCCGGCAAGCACTTCACGGTGCAGGTCTTCCAGCGCGACCCCGTCGCCATGGACCCGGACGAAGGCGAGGCCTGATGGACACGATGTACACTTCCGCCGCCCTGCTGGACCTGCACGAGCGCGCCCACCGCAACCTGCGCGCCCTGCTCGACCACTGCCGCACCCTGTCGCCCGACGAACTGAACCGCACGCTGGCGGGCTTCGGCTACCCCACCGTGCGCCTGCAATTGCACCACATGATCGGCGCGCAGGAATACTGGCTGGGCGTGCTCAACGGCATCGTCGACCCCGACGACGACGACACGGCCTTCCCCGACATCGACGCCCTCGAGGCCTGGCGCGCGCAAACCTTCGCCGCCACCGAGTCGTGGCTGCGCCACGCCGACGCCGCGACCCTCAACACCGCCCGCCCCTTCATGACGTGGGGCGGCCGCGAGCGCACGATGGTCCCCGCGCACGTCCTGCTGCGCACGCAGATGCACCTCTACCATCACCAGGGCCAGGTCACGGCGATGTGCCGCCTGTTGGACAAGCCGATCGGCGGCCTGGATTTCCCCGTCTTCTGACCCCGCCTTCGCCGCCCGCGTGCTCGTGCACGAACCGGTGGCACCGCCCGCACAACGTGACCAGGTTGTCCTGCCGGTTGCTTCCGCCCTGGGCGCGCGGCACCACATGGTGCACCTCGAGAAACCGCGCCTCGCCACATCCCGGCGCCGTGCAGCGGTACCGATCGCGCGCCAGCACCGCCGCCCGCACCCGCGGCGCGATGGTCGCCCGGTTCGCCTGCCCCGCCCGCCGCACCTGCGCGTCGCAACACGCCGCCGCGACTTGCGCCGGCGCAAGCGGCTGCTCGCCCCGCCGCGTCACGGCCGCCGCGGCGCCGCAGTCCGGACACTGCTGGATGATGACCTGCGCCCGCGGGGGATGGGCGGCGGCGTGCGCGTGAGCGTGCGCGTTGCCGCCATCGACCAGCGCCGCGAGCCCCGCCAGCAGCACCTCGATCCGGCCGGCGCCCGCCGGCACGAGCCCCCGCTTGTGCGCCTGCTCGAGCAGCGCCTCGAGCCGGGCCAGCTGCAGCCCGTCGGCCCGCAGGGTGATGGTGACGGGCGGCTGGTGCGCGGGATCTTCAAGTGCGGTCTCGGGCGCCGGCATCATCGACAACTGGACGCCCACCGCGGCGCCCGACTTGCGCCGGCGCAAGTGGCCGGCCCGCGCCGCCTGCCGGGCCTGCCGCACGGCCTGCTCGAGCTCGCGCCGCCCGGTCGTCGCCGCCTTCGCCACCCAGTCATGCTGGGTCGCCGGCGTCGCGACGCGCGCCACCTGCTGGGCCTTGGTCCAGCCCAGCTGCCCGGTCGTGACCGCCTCCTTCAGGACGGGCAGCCGCTCGAGGTCATCGGCCAGCCGCTTGAACTGCCAGGCCCGGTTCTCGGTGAACCCCAGCGCCCCGGTCGCATAGAGATGTAGTGAGGCGTAGCCGAGATCCCGGTACAGCTCGCGCCGCCGAACCTCGGCGAACCACAGGACGGCACACTCGCGGGCGCGGTCGCTCACGTCGAGGGCCTGGCGCAGGGCGGCATCGACCTCGGCGGCGGGGCGGCCGGGGGTGAAGGCGGGCAGGGTCATGGATGTCATGATGGCCTCGGTTTCCGGGAGGAAGTTGAGGTCGTTCTCGATGGCGAAATAATAGCGAAAATAATCGCTAACCGCAAGGGGGGAAATGAAGAATTTTGTTGCACACGGTATACAGGCGGCTGGCTGGGGGCGTGCCCAGGGGAAAGGTGAAGTGGTCTCCGCGCGGCGGGCGGCGGCGGGCGGCGCGTTGATTGGCGCCGGCGCGCCATTAGATTTTACAAAGTCCACAAACTCCGACGGGCCTCAGCGGTTCTAAGTAGAGTTTGGCTGGAGTATTGGGGCTGAACCCGGCACTGGGTGCGTATTCAGGGGCACTTTAAAATGTAGAAATCGCCTGCAAGCGCCTATCGTTCGCATGTTTGATATTTTATAAGGTGAACGGGCCCGCCGGCAGCCACACAGTCGCCAAACTCAACTAATTTCAAGCTGTACTATTCAAAGTCCACGAACGGGTCAG
>CAINDZ010000712.1 GCA_903847545.1 uncultured bacterium
GCGAAGCCCAGGTTGGCGCCGTTGATGATCACCTTGGCGCGCGGCTCGGCGCTGCCCAGTTCCTCGAGCCAGTCCACGCTGCCGTCAGTCGAGCCGTTATCGACGAGGACGATCTCGTGGCGCGGGTCGGTGTGGCGCAGCAGCGAGGCCACGCAGCGCTTCGTGTGCTCGAGCGCGTTCCAGGTGACGACGATGATCGAGACGCGCGGGTTCTCCAGCACGGTGGCGCCGTGGCCGGCGTGGCGGCGGTCGTGGTACAGCAGGCGTGGCGCCGCGTACGGGCGGATCTGGTTGTGGGGCGTCGGCACGAACTTGCCGTCGTCGAGCTGCTCGAAGTCGGGCTCTGCGCGCCCGAACCACCTGTCGTTGAACAGGCGGATGTTGTGCTCGACCTGGCTGAAGCGCTCGGGCCCGCTCTGCGACTCGTAGTGGTACACCACGGACTCGCCGCGGTAGACGACGTCCCAGCCCAGCTCGCGCACCTTCAGGCACAGGTCGACGTCCTCGTTGCCGTTCCAGTAGCGCTCGTCGAAGCCGCCGACGGCCGCGAACACCGCGGGCCGGATCAGCAGGCAGGCGCCGGTGACCACCTGCATCAGCTGCGCGTTGCGCGCCCCCTGGTGCTCGGCCGGCTTCTGGTAGGACATGTGCAGCCCGCCGATGTGCGTCCAGCCGTCGCGCGTCACGCGGATCATCGCCACGCCCGCGTGCTGGATGGTGTCGTCGGCGAACAGCAGTCGCGCGCCGACCACGCCGGCGTCCGGGTCGTTGTCCAGGGTCGTGACCAGCGGCTCGAGCCAGCCCGCGGTCACCTCCATGTCGTTGTTCAGGAAGAGCAGGTGCCGGCCGCGCGCGTGCGACGCGCCCAGGTTGCAGCCGCGGGCGAAGCCCAGGTTCTCGGGGCTGATGACCGCGCGCAGGCGCCCGGCGGCGTCCTCGGCGGCCAGCCACTCGCGCGAGCCGTCGGTCGAGCCGTTGTCGACGACCACGATCTCGTACGAGACGGTCGAGCCCTCGCGGGCGATGGACTCCAGGCAGGCCCGGGTCAGGGCCAGCTTGTTGAAGACGGGGATGATGATCGTGACGTCGGGTGTCGCGGCGGCAGCCGGTTCGTGCGGGACAAAACTGGACATCTGCGATCCCCCCCTGGCCGGAATCCGGACAGCACACGGCCGCCCACGCAACACAAGGCATGCGTTTGCAACGGCTTGCCCCAAGGAAAGCAATATCCGTGCACGCCCGCGCCCCACGGCGCCTTGACAGACCCCCGGCCTCCGGTTATCCTGCGGCCGCCCTTTAACTGGCGTCGGAGAGCGCCAAAAGGAGACCCGCCATGATGACCGTCGCGCGCCCCGCGTCGGGGCTCGACCCCCGCACATCCGTCATGTTCGAAGCGCCCGGGCGCCCGCGCCCGCTGGCCCGCCGCCTGGCCATCCACAACCGCGTGGTGCGCCGCATCCGCGACTTCTTCCTCGACGAGGGCTACCACGAGATGCCGGTGACGGCCCTGGCCGACCACCCGGCGCGCGTCCAGCTCGAGGGCATGCTGGCCCTGGGCTTCGACGCCGTGTGGTGCGAGTCGGAGATCCTGCCCCCGGGCGGCCGCCTCGAGCCGAAGCACCTGCGCGGGTTCAAGCAGATGGAGGCCGCGCGCGCCGACCTGTCGCTCGAGGAGCTGGCCGCGGTGCAGGGCGACCTGCTGCGCTTCGTGGCCGCCGACCTGGGCGCCGACCTGCTGGGCGGCCGCGACGTGACGCGGCTGGACCGCATGCTGCGCTGCGACCACCCCGTGCTGGAATACGCCGACGCCCTGGCCGTGCTGCGCACCAAGGGCTGGGACCTGCACCCGGGGCAGCCGCTGCACATGGCGGCCAAGGCCACGCTGCTGCGCCACTGCGGCAACCTCCCGGTGCAGGTGCTGCGCCAGCCGCGCCCGCACCTGCTCGAGGGCACGGCCGCGGCGCCGGCCCCGGCGATCCGCGAGGGCGTCGAGTACATCCTGCCCTACGCCGGCGTGACGATGGAGGGCGAGGTGCAGAATGATGCAAGCCTGGTCGGCCGCGGCCACCTGAGCCTCGACCTCGGGCGCCTGCTGCAGTACCTGATGGGCCTGGAGAAGGTCACCGACACGCTCATCGACCCGATGGACCGCATCGCCCAGGTGATGCACGAGGTGCCGCACGGCACCGGCTTGCGCGCGGCCGCGGGGCAGGGCTGATGCGCGGACACATCGTGCTGGAGGACGGCCGGATCTTCACCGGCCGCCTGTTGGGCGCGCCCCTGGCCGCCGGCGGCGAGGTCGTGTTCCACACCGGGATGACCGGCTACCAGGAGATCCTGACCGATCCCAGCTACGCGGGCCAGGTCGTCGTCTTCACCGCCGCCCACCTGGGCAACTACGGCGTGCACGCGGGCGACAGCGAGTCGGCGCGGGTGCACCCGCGCGCCGTCGTCGTGCGCGACTTCTGCCGGCGCAACTACCACCGCGGCAGCGAGCACAACCTGGACCACCTGCTGCGGCGCGCCGGCGTGCCCGCGGTGTCGGACATCGACACGCGCGCGCTGACGGTGGCCATCCGCGACGGCGGCACCTGCCGCGGCTTCGTGGGCGCCGGCGACCCACGCGAGCTGGTCGAGCGCGCCCGCGCCCTGCCCTCCATCGACAGCATCGACTGGGTGGCCCGCGTCACGCGCGGCGCCGCCGGCACGTACGAGCGCCAGCCCGAGGTGGCCGACCCGTGCGAGGTGGCGGTGCTGGACTGCGGCGTGAAGAAGAGCATCCTCGACTGCCTGGTCGACAACGGCTGCCGCGTGCGCGTCTTCCCGGCGCACACGCCCGCAGCCGAGCTGCTGCAGGGCGGCACCGAGGGCGTGTTCCTGAGCAACGGCCCCGGCGACCCGGCCTCGCTGCCGCACCTGGTGCGCACGGTCGAGGGCCTGCTGGCGGCCGGCGTGCCGGTGTTCGGCATCTGCCTGGGCCACCAACTGCTGGCGCGCGCGCTGGGCGCCACCACGGTGAAGCTGCCCTTCGGCCACCACGGCGCCAACCACCCGGTGCACAACCTGGCCACCGGCCGCGTCGAGATCACCAGCCAGAACCACAACTACGCGGTGCCCGACGGCAGCCTGGACCCCGCGGTGGCCCACGTCACGCACGTGAGCCTGAACGACCGCTCGATCGAGGGCCTGCGCGCCGTCGGCCGCGACGCCTTCTCGGTGCAGTTCCACCCCGAGGCGGCGCCCGGCCCCAGCGACAGCCTGCACCTGTTCGCCACGTTCAGCGGGATGATGCGCGCGCGGCGCGCCCAGCCGGCGGGGACCGCCCCCGGGAGGAAGAGCCATGCCGCGGCGAACTGACCTGCACACCATCCTCGTCGTCGGCTCGGGACCGATCGTCATCGGCCAGGCCAGCGAATTCGATTACTCCGGTACGCAGGCCGTGCGCGCGCTGAAGCGCGAGGGCTACCGCGTGGTGCTGGTCAACAGCAACCCCGCGACGATCATGACCGACGAGGAACTGGCCGACGCCACCTACGTCGAGCCGCTGACCTGCGAGATGCTCGAGCAGGTGATCATCGCCGAGAAGCCCGACGCGCTGCTGCCGACCGTCGGCGGCCAGACGGGCCTGAACCTGGCGGTGGAGCTGGCCGACCGGGGCATCCTTGAGCGCCACGGCGTCGAGCTGATCGGCGCCAGCCCGCGCACCGTGCGGCTGGCCGAGGACCGCGAGCTGTTCAAGCAGCGCATGGCCGACATCGGCCTGGAGACGCCGCGCAGCCTGCTGCTGACGGCCGAGGACCAGGCGCCGCGCGCGCTGGCCGAGCTGTCGTTCCCGATGATCCTGCGCGCCAGCTTCACGCTGGGCGGCGCGGGCAGCGGCATCGCCCACGACGAGGCCGAGCTGCGCGAGATGCTGCGCGAGGGCGTCGCCGCCTCGCCGGTGGGCAGCGTGCTGGTCGAGGAGTCGGTGCTGGGCTGGAAGGAATACGAGCTCGAGGTCATCCGCGACCACGCCGGCAACGGCATCATCGTCTGCAGCATCGAGAACTTCGACGCGATGGGCGTGCACACCGGCGACAGCGTCACCGTGGCGCCGGCGCAGACGCTGACCGACCGCGAGTTCCAGCGCCTGCGCAACGACTCGCTGAAGGTGCTCGACGCCGTGGGCGTGGTCACCGGCGGCAGCAACGTGCAGTTCGCCGTGGACCCGGAGACGGGTCGCTCGCTGGTCATCGAGATGAACCCCCGCGTCAGCCGCAGCAGCGCGCTGGCCAGCAAGGCCACCGGCTACCCCATCGCCAAGGTGGCGGCGCTGCTGGCCGTGGGCTACACGCTGCCCGAGCTGCCGAACGAGATCACCGGCACCAGCAGCGCCTGCTTCGAGCCCACGCTGGACTACACCGTGGTGAAGGTGCCGCGCTGGGCCTTCGAGAAGTTCCCCGGCACGCCTGACCGCCTGGGCACGACGATGCAGTCGGTGGGCGAGGTCATGGCCATCGGCCGCACCTTCCGCGAGGCGTTCCAGAAGGCGCTGCGCTCGCTGGAACTGGGCCTGGACGGCTGGGAGAGCCGCGCCAGCGGCCGCACGCACGACGAGCTGGCGCGCGACCTGACCCGCCCGCGCCAGGGCCGCCTGGCCGACCTGCACGAGGCGATGCGCCGCGGGCTGGAGCCCGAGCAACTGCACCGCCTGACGGGCATCGACCCCTGGTTCCTGGACAACCTGGCCCGCCTGATGGAGGTCGAGGGCCGGCTGCGCAGCTACACGCTGTCCGAGCTGCCGCCCGACCTGCTGCGCGAGGCCAAGCGCGAGGGCTTCAGCGACCGGCGCATCGCGCGCCTGCTGCAGTGGGACCGTGGGCAGGCGCAGGCCGCCGACGAGACGGCGACGGTCACGCTCCGGACTTCGCTGGTGCTGGCCGCGCGCCAGGCGCAGGGCCTGCGCCCGGTGTTCCGGCGCGCGGACACCTGCGCCGCCGAGTTCCCCTCGGCCACGCCGTACCTGTACTCCACGTGGGAGGACGGCCCCTGCGAAAGCC
>CAINDZ010000713.1 GCA_903847545.1 uncultured bacterium
GCCCCGAGGCGGCGTAGTTGTACGGCGTCGGGTCCGCGTGCATCGCACAGGCCACCGACGCCAGGGGCAGGCCGGACGGCGGCACCGAGGTCAGCTGCACGCAGTACATGTCGACATCGCCGTGCGACGACAGGGTGCCGCTGATCGACGTGAGGGAGCCGCTGCCCGAGGTGGACTGGGCGGTGCCCACCAGTTCGCCGGCATCGCCGGCCTCGGTCCACGTCTGCGCGCGCGCAGCGGGCCCCGCGGCCACGAACGAAAGCAACAGCGCCGCATTCAGCAGCAGGCCGCCGGCCCGCCGGCCGCAACGGACTCGATCGCGAAGTGTCATGCCTACTCCCCCTTCACTGCCGCGTTCCGGGGCGCCCGAAGTGGCGTTTCCCGGGGCGAGCGCGGCGTCCACGTGCCTACCGGTAGCGCGCCTTCACGTCACCCCAGTTGTGCGCCTCGACGGGCACGGCATCCTGGCAGCAACATGCGAAGCCCGAGGCCTCGGCCATGAAATAGCCGAAGTTGCCGACCATGCAGGCGCCCACACCCGCCGGCAGCACGGTGAAGTCGATGTGGGCACTGCCCGGATCGATGGAATAGCCCTCGGCGCACTGTGCCGACAGCGCCGACAGGATGTAGGCCTCGGCATTCGACGTCGCGGCCGTCACGGTGAAGCCGCAGGTCGCCAGCGGCGGGCTGCCCGTCCACGGCGAGGATGCGGGCATGCTGGCCGAGACGAGGCTGCACCCGTTCAGGCACTCGGGCGGCGCGACGATGGTGAACGGCTGGCTGTACACCGGCGCGTCGCCAGCCTGGTAGGCCACCTGCATCACGTACTGGCCGGGCGGGGTGCTCGGCGGGATGCTGAAGGTGACATAGCCGTTGTTCGGGAAGAACGCCGCCACGACGTACCCCGTCATCGAGAGGGGCAGCGGGTGGTACGTCACGATGGCCGAGGTGCCGGTGCCGCTCCAGGCGACGGTGTGCGAGGTGCCCGCCGTCCAGATCTCGCCGCCGGCGGGCAGCAGCCAGGTCGAGGCGCCGGCCGGCACCGCAACGGCCAGGGTCACGACGACCGCCAGCGCCCACGACCGGGGCAGCTTGTCGGAAAACCAACGGGGCGAGTGGCGCATCTTGAACTCCTTGGAAGCGTGGCTCGGGGCCGCCTCAATACAGGATGGATTTCATCGTATCATATTCCGACAACTCATCTGGGAATTTTTCTCGATGGACATTCATTTTCAACGCCATGGAAAGACACCCGTCCCGACAAGAGAAAAGGGCGGGAGCCGTTGCGCGACTCCCGCCCCAACCTCATGTCCCGGCAGCACCTACTGCAGGTAGGTGTAGTCCCCGAAGACCTCGTCGTACTGCCGCTGCAGCACCGCCGACTCGCGCGCGGTGATGCGCCCGGCCGTCACGGCCTCCTCCAGTGCGTGGCGCCAGCGTTCCATCAGGTCTGCCTTCTCGAACGCGACATAGCGCAGCACCTGGGCCACGGTGTCGCCGCGCAGCACGTTGGCGAAGACCATCCGCCCGTCCGGCGCCACGTCCACGTGCACGGCGTTGGTGTCGCCGAA
>CAINDZ010000714.1 GCA_903847545.1 uncultured bacterium
CAGGGGCGCCACAGGGGCTGGCGGCCCAGCTGGTCGGGCTTGGCGCGGGCGATCACCCCGGTGGGCGACAGGTGGTACACCGAACCGGGGACCGTCAGGTCCCAGTGCAGCTCGACGCAGGCGCCCGCCGGCCCCAGCAGGACGCGGTGCAGGTGGTACTTCTCGTAGAACTTCGGGTCTCTCCCGCCGGGCAGGGGGCGGTAGCCGGCCGACTCCAGCTCCTGGCAGGCGGCCCTCACGGCCGAGCGAGGCAGCAGCAGGTCCAGGTCCATGAACCAGCGCTGGCCGGGGTCGCGGTACGAGCGCAGGGCCAGGGCGGCACCCTTCAGCAGCACCGGCCGCTCTGCGTGGCGGCCGATCAGCGGCAGGATGCGTTCGCACTCGAGCAGCAGGTCGGTCGAGCGGGTGCGCGAGGCCTCGACCTGGCGGTCGAAGGCGCCGTCCCTCATCGCCTCGGGCAGCAGGGCGCCGAGGGTGACCTCGACGTTGTGCGCCTCGAGCACGGAGCGCACGGCGGCGGCATCGATCCCGGCCGGCGCGGGCACCGGCCTGGCGGCACCTTTTGCCCAGGCGTGGGACAGATCGATCAGGTATTGCTGTTCGAGCGAGCGAGCCATCGGGTCGACCTCGTGCGCCTGCGCGTCCCACCCATCGCCAAAGAAGATGCCTTCACCGCCGGTTGTGTTACCATTTGCCGGCGCGAAGGGGACGCGCGTCCTCGCCTGCCGGCCACCCCGGTGTGCGCCGGGGCTTCACGCTACTTTGCAATGACGGGGCCATGACCACCGACGCCCGCGATCCCGACTCGTTCGCCGCCCTCGACGCCGCCGGCCGCGCCGCCGCCGGCGACCTCGCGCGCCGCGCCGCGCAGCTCGACGCCTGGCTGGCCCTGACCGGCCACGGTCCGGTGCCGGGAGCGCTGGTGCGCCTGCCGATGCTGAGCGGCTCGATGGCCCCGGCCCTGCCCTGCGGCTGCGAGCTGGCCATCGACCCGCTGGGCGCGGCCCGGGCCCGCGTGGGCGACGTCGTCGTGCTGCGGCTGGACGACCGCCTGGTGGCCCACCGCGTGCTGGCGTGGCGGCGGCGCGGCGGGCGGCGCTGGCTGCTCGAGCACGGAGATGCCAACCCGCACGGCGCCTGGCAACCGGCCGACCGCGTGGTCGGCCTGGTGGTCGGCGCGCGTGCGACCGACGGCCTCGAATTGCCGCCGCCGCACTCGCGCCGGCGCGCGCTGCGCGGGCTGTGGCGCCACCTGCGCGCCGCGCTCGCGGGCCGCCTCGGGGCCGCGGCCGACTCCACCTTCGACCCGGGGATCCGAACATGACCGCCTCCGCCTCAACCTCCGCCTCTTCCGGTGCGCCGGGCGCGCCCGAATACCGCCTGGAAATCGGCGACGCCATCGTAGCCTTGCAGTGCCCGCAGCCGGGGCTGGCCGAGGGCCTGGCGGTGTGGTTCGACCGCGCCAGCGTGCCGGTCGAGGCGGGCGCCCCCGTCATCACGCTCGAGGTGACGGTCGTCGCGCACGACGACCAGCCGTCGTTCCCGCGCTCGCTGCTGACGACCAAGCGCCTGCTCGGCGACGGCGCGTTCGACATCGCCGACGGGCTGGTCACCGGGAGCTTCGACGCCGCGACGGGCCGCGGGCAGGTGCGCGTGAAGGCCGCACTGCTTACCGGCCGGCTGACGCGCATCTTCGAGCAGGTGCTCTACCAGGCGCACGCGTCGGCGCGCGCGCGGCTGGGCCGCCCCGCGTGGCTGGTGCACTCCTCGTCGGTGATCGTCGGCGGGCAGGGCTTCCTGTTCGTCGGACCCTCGGGCTCGGGCAAGTCGACGGTGGCGGGACTCAGCGCGGGCCGGCATGTCCTGGGTGACGAGATGAGCCTGGTGCGGCCGGCGGCCGGCGGCGCCGCGGGCTGGGAGCTGGTGGGCACGCCGTTCAACGGGACGTTCCGCACGAAGCGCCCCGGCAGCGCCCCGCTGCGCGCGGTGCTGCTGCTGGAACACGGTCCAGCACACGAGCTTGTCGACGCCACGGCGTCGGCCGCGGTGGCCGTCCTGGCCGGCGAGATCGTCCCCCCGGTGGGCCTGGACGAGGCGCCCGGCCCCGACACCCTGCCCCGGATGGTGGACGCCGCCGGGGCCATCGCAGCCAACACAACGCTCAAGGTGATGCGGTTTACGCCCGATCCGGGGTTCTGGAAGACCCTGGAGGCCGCCTTCGGGCTGCCGCCCCTGGCCTGAACCGGCGTTGTGCGCATGCGAGGTGCCGTCGTGAGGAACATCGACCTCGACACCATCCTGGTCCCGAACACCGCCTGCCCCGTGCGGGAGATCGGTGACGGGCTCATCATCATGGCCCCGACCGGCACAGCCACGCACACGCTCGAGGAGATCGGCGCGTTCGTCTGGCGCCACCTGGACGGGCAGCGCACCCTGCGCCAGGTGGCCGAGGCGCTCGTCGGCGAGTACGACGTCACCTTCGACGCGGCGGCCAAGGACATCTGCGACTTCGCCTCGCAGCTGGTGGACGCCGAGTTGGTGGCCAGGTCCTGACGCCTGCCCTCTTCGCCCCTTTCCGCAACGCGGCCCGCGCCCCGACGACAGCGGGCCGCCCCTTTTTGAGGCCCATTTTCAGCGGGTCCACCCCCGGTTGATGTTGTATGATCAATGGCTGGCAAACCGGTGTGCCATCACCCGCACGCCGCCGGCCGCGCCGGCCACGGATCGGGCCGCGACGCCACGCACAGGACGCCGTCCCAAGGAGAGCCCCGGATCATGACGTCATCCACCAGCCGCCGCGCGCGCGTCGCCGGCCTTCTCGCCACGATCGCCATGCTGATCGCCCTGGGCACCGCCAACTTCGCCTACAGCGCCGACCGCACCGTCATCGGGGAGCTCTGGTCGGCCGATGGCTGACCCTTCTGCCCTTCCGCGGTCGCGGGATTCAATGACCTGACCACGACGTACGGCGCCTCGCGCTTCCTGGGCGTGACGTACTACCTGACCAACCCGTACACGACGCCGTTCGGCAACACCCGCTTCGGCGCCTATGGCTTCAGCGGCACCCCGTCGGTGATGTTCGACGGCACGTCGTCCTATGTGGGCGGCGCCGCCAGCGGCAGCATGTATGCGACCTACCAGCCGACGGTGGCCGCGCGCCTGGGCGTGAGCAGCCCCGTCACGATGGGCGCCACGTACAAGATCCGCGGCAACGAAGTGACGCTGACGATCGACGCCTCGCTGTCCGCGGCGGTCGCGGCCGGCAACACCGTGCAGTTCCTGGTGTGCCTCGACGGCTACCACAGCCACCCGAACCTCGTGATGTCGACGCTGGCATCCGAGGCGTTCACCCCCGTGTCGGCGGGCCAGTCGCAACAGGTGGTCCGCACGTTCACGCTGGACCCGGCCTGGGACAGGAGCCAGCTGAGCCTCATCACGTTCATCCAGAACAACACGACGAAGGCGATGCTGCAGGCCGCCAAGGCGACGCCGGCCTATGAGGCGACCGTGACGCTCGACTGCGAGCCCGACGGCGTGGCCGCGACCTGGCACCTGACGGGCCCCTACGAGTCGCGCACCGGCAACGGCGACGCCGTGCTTCAGCTGTTCGACGCCGGCGAGTACACCGTGACGTGGGATGCGACCCCGTACTGGAGCGGCCCCGCCGCGCCGCAGGTCGTCACCATCCCGCTGGCGGGCGCCGCGACGTTCAGCGGCACCTACACGGGCGGCCCGTTCACCGCGCAGACGGCGGGCGGGCTGGCGACGGCAGGGCAGAGCCGCGCCGGCGCCCTGGTCGACTTTGACGAGGACGGCGACCTCGACGTGCACGTCGTGCGCAACAACGAGGCCGACATCCTGCTGCGCAACGACGGCGCCTCGGGCTACGTGAACGTGGCCGCCGGCCTGCTGGCAGACGCGGGCGCCGGCACCGGCTCGACGTGGGCCGACCTGGACGGCGACGGCCACCTCGACGTCTACGTGACGCGCGCCAACCAGGCGAACCTGCTGCTGCGCGGCAACGGCGCCGGCGGCTTCTCCGCCGTCACCTCGTACGGCACGGCCCTGGTCGGCCCGGTCGAGGGCGCGAACTGGGTCGACTACAACCGCGACGGCAAGCTCGACCTGTACGTGTTCCAGAACAACACGGCCAGCACGTCCAACACGCTGTTGCTTGGCTACGGCGACATCGGCGGCGGCACGTACCTGTTCTCGGGCCAGCCGTCCAGCCTGGCGACCACAGGCAACACCAGCGCCTGCTCGTGGACCGACGGCGACCTCGACGGCCGCCTCGACCCGTACGTCGTCCGCCGCTACGGCACCAACCAGCTGTTCCAGAACCTGGCCATCGGGTTCAACGACGTGTCGCCCACCAGCGGCCTGGCCGACACCGGCAACGATGCCGGCGCAGCCTGGGGCGACTTCGACAACGACGGCGACTTCGACCTCTACGTCGCCATCGACGGCGGCGCCGACAAGCTGTACCGCTGCACGACGCCGTTCCACTTCGAGATGGTCAGCGGACCGAACCTCGGCGACACCGGCCATGCGCGCGGCGTGGCCTGGGTCGACCTGGACAACGACGGCCACCTCGACCTGTACGTGCCGCGCTACAACGAGCCCGACCTGGTGCTGCTCGGCGACGGGACGGGCGCGTTCACCCGCGTCCAGGCCGGCATCGACGAGTCGGTGGACGGCAGCAACGGCGTCTGCGCCGGCGACCTTGACGCGGACGGCCGCGTCGACCTGTTCATCCCGCGCACGGCGCTGCCGAACGTCGTGCTGACCAACGGCCTGGTGACGACGAACCACTGGTTCAAGCTGCGCCTGGCCGGCGGCGGCACGAACACCAGCGCCATCGGCGCGCGGATCGTGCTCACGGCCGGCGGCATCACGCAATCGCGCCTGGTGACCAGCGGCGGCGGCCTCGGCTCGGTGCTCGAGCAGCACTTCGGGCTGGGCGCGGCCACGACCGTCGACCAGGTCGACATCTACTGGCCGAGCGGGCTGCACCAGGTAGTCTCACCCAAGCCGGCCGACATCACCCTGAAGGTCACCGAAGGCCAGACGCCGTTCGTCAGCGGCGTGCCCGGCGCGATCCCCGCCCTGGCCACGGTGCTGGGAGCGGCGCACCCGAACCCGTTCAACCCGTCGACGACGATCGCCTTCACGCTGGGCGCCGCCGGTCCCGCGAAGCTCGCCGTCTACGCGGTCGACGGTCGACTGGTGCGGACGCTGGTGGATGAGTCGCTCGCGGCGGGGCCGCAGCAGGCCGTGTGGGACGGCAGGGATGATGCGGGGCGGGTGGTGGCTTCGGGGG
>CAINDZ010000715.1 GCA_903847545.1 uncultured bacterium
CGAGCCCGGCACGCCGGCCATGACGACCTGGGCCGCGAAGCAGCTGCGCCCCGGCCAGGTGCTGGGCGTCGACGCCACCGTGGTCTCGATGACGGCCGCCGACGAGTTCGAGATGACCCTCGCCATGCACGGCGTGGACGTCGCGTTTCTGCGCACCAGCCCGATCGACGCCATCTGGGCCGACCGCCCCGAGGAGAGCCTGGCGCCGGTCACGATCCACCCGCGCCGCTACGCCGGCGAGACGGCTCAGAGCAAGCTGGCCCGCCTGCGCGAGGCGATGAAGATGCACGGCGCCAAGGCGCACGTCGTCTGCGCGTTGGACCAGGTGGCCTGGCTGCTGAACGTCCGCGCCGACGACATCGCCTTCACGCCGGTCGTCACGGCCTACGCCATCGTCACCGACCGCGGCTGCACGCTGTACGTCGACGAGCGCAAGCTGGACCGCGAGACCATCCGCGAGCTGCGCCCGTACACGAAGGTGGCCCCGTACCGGAAGGTGTGGGCCGACCTGGCCGCCCTCGGCCGCCAGAAGGTGACCGTGTGGGTGGACCCGACCAGCACCAGCCGCCGCGTGGCCGACACGCTGAAGAAGGCGCCGCTCATCCGCGCCGCCTCGCCGCTGGTGGCCATGCGCGCGGTGAAGAACCCGACGCAGATCAAGGCCATCACCGAGGCCCACCGCCGCGACGGCGTGGCGATGGTGCGCTTCCTGCACTGGCTCGAGGGCGCCGTGCCCAAGGGCGACCAGACCGAGATCTCGGCCTCGGACCAGCTCGAGGCCTTCCGCCGGATGGACCGCCACTGCAAGGACTGCAGCTTCGGCACCATCAGCGGCTTCGGCCCGCACGGCTCGATCATCCACTACAGCGCCACGCCGAAGTCCAACGCGAAGCTGAAGCGGAAGGGCATCTACCTGATCGACAGCGGCGGGCAGTACCTCGAGGGCACCACGGACATCACCCGCACGGTCGTCTTCGGCAAGCCGACGCCGCGCCAGAAGGACATGTTCACGCGCGTCCTGATGGGCAACATCGACTGCACCATCACGCCCTTCCCGTCCGGCACCACCGGCCAGCGCCACGAGGTCTTCGCGCGCCGCCACTTGTGGCTGGCCGGCCGCGACTACAACCACGGCACCGGCCACGGCGTGGGGCAGTACCTGGGCGTGCATGAGGGCCCGCACAGCCTGAAGAACATCGTCACGCCCCCGTTCGTCGAGGGCAACCTGATGTCGATCGAGCCGGGCTACTACGAGGACGGCCGCTTCGGCATCCGCCTTGAGAACCTGGCCTTCGTGACGAAGGACGAGAAGCTCTCGACCGCGGCCAAGACGTGGTACCGCTTCCACCCGGTCACGCTGTGCCCGATCGACCGCAAGCTGGTCGACAAGTCCCTGATGTCGCGCGACCAGGTGGCGTGGCTGAACGCGTACCACAAGCGCGTGTACAAGGAGCTGGCGCCGTCGCTGAAGCGGGCGGAGAAGGTGTGGTTGAAGAAGGCGACGCGGCCGCTGTAGGCGGCGTGTGCCTTGCTGGACGAAGGCGGCGCGGGTTCCCCGGGGAGCCCGCGCCGCCTTGCATGTCCCGCTTCGCCCCGCTTCTCAGCGCGTCGCCAGCGTGAACCCCAGCCACACCAGCAACAGCCCCGCGAACACGTTGACGCCCGCGTTCAGCCCCGCCCGCAGGAAGTCGTTCGCCCGCAGCAGCAGCATCGTCTCGTAGCCGAACGCCGAGAACGTCGTGAACCCGCCCAGCACGCCCACGGTCAGGAACAGCCGCGCCTCGTGCGGCACCGCCTGCCGCGACTCGGCCACGCCGGCCACCACGCCGATCAGCAGGCATCCGCACAGGTTCACCGCGAGCGTGCCCAATGGAAACCCGGTGGCCGTCGTGTGCCGGTGCAGCAGCCCGCCCACGCCGTACCGCGCCATCGCGCCGACCGCGCCGCCGCCGCCCACCAACGCCAGGTTCGCCACCGTCGGATGCATCGCCATCACTGATCTCCCGCCTGCCGCCGCGGCACCTGCCGCGCCACCGCCCGCAATCCCCATTGTTCGGCGAACGCCTCGAGCACGCCCGAATCGGCCCCCGTGTACGCCAGTTCCAGCGCCGCCTCGCCGCACGGCACGTCGTGGCGCAGCTGCACAAGTTGCCGGCAAAGGAACGCCATCTCGCGCCCCTCGTCCAGCTTCTGCCTGAGCCCCGCCGCCCCGCGCACCGGCAGCGCCGCGACGCCGTCGAGATCGCCGTAGATGGCCTCGAGCGACCCGTACGCCGCCAGCAGCGCCTCGGCCGCCTTCGGCCCCACCCCGCGCACCCCGGGAATGTTGTCGACCGTGTCGCCGGTCAGCGCCTGCCGGTCGACCACCTGGTGCGCCGGCACGCCCAGCCACGCGGGCACATCGTCGTGCGTGCGCCACTGTTCGCGCGCCAGGTCGAACTGCCTGACGCCCGGCCGCAGCAGCTGCGCCAGGTCCTTGTCGCCCGAGACGATCACCACGTCGTGCCCTTCCGCGAGCAGCCGCGTCGTGAGCGTGGCGATGATGTCGTCGGCCTCGAACCCCGGCACCATCACCGTGGCCATCCCCATGTGCTGCGCCAGCGCGCGACACAGGTCGAACTGGGGGATGAGGTCCGCCGGCGCCTCGCCCCGGTTCTGCTTGTAGGGCGGGTAGAGATCGCTGCGAAACGTGCGCTGCCCCGCGTCGAAACAGCACGCGACGTGCGCGGGCCTGTGGTCCTTGAGCAGCTTCTGCAGCGTCATACCCAGGCCGAAGACGGCATTGACGGGCGTGCCGTCGGGCGCGGCGATGGGGCGCACGCCGTAGTACGAGCGGAAGACGTAGGCCATGCCGTCGATGAGCCAGGCGGTGCCGGGCATGGGGGGGCTGCTTTCGGGTTCGGGGTCGGGGGCGCCGATGGAGCGGTCATGATAACCCGGATGTGCGCATGTGCGACAGGGGGAGTTGCGCCGGCGCAATTCGGTGGGCGCAAGTGGGCAGGCGCAAGTGGGCGGGCGCAAGTCTCTGCCGGCTCCGGCCGGCCAGCCCCATCCAGGCGGGCGTCCCCTCAGCCGGCGACTTCCTTGGCCATGAACGTGGCCGCGCCGCAACACGCGGACCCGAACTGTCCGCAGCCCTGGATCTCGGCCGGCGCGGCGCACCGCGACACGGCGACGTACCCGTGCCGCGCGAAGAATTCCTGCGCATCGTGCGTCAGCAGGAACAGCCTCGTCGCACCGTGCGCGATGGCCACGCGCTCGACCGCCGCCAGCAGTTGCGCCCCCGTGCCGCGCGCCCGGCCGTCGGGCCGCACCGCCACCGACCGGACCAGCGCGCTCGCGCCGAAAACCTGGCAGCCGGCCACCCCGAGGTCACGGTCGCCCTCGCGTGCGACGACGAAGCAGGGCAGGAACCCCGGCTCGATGTCGTCCGCGGGCAGGCCGCACTGCCCGAGGATCTCGCGCACGGTCTCCAGGGCGGGCTGTGTCGTGATGTCCATGGGGCTCCTTCGCGTGTCGGGGCCGCGTTTACGGCCGACGGCGCGGATCGTAGCACACTTCGGTCGCGTTCGCGCCGGCGGGCGGCGTGATTGCGTGTTCGCCGACAGGCTCGGGCGTGCGCCGCCATGCCACGTCACACCCCATCGCCCGGCGCCCCGAGTTGCGCCGGCGCAAGTGCCGCCTCCCGCTCATGCGCAAACCGATGACACCGCCCGCACAACGTCACCAGGTTCTCTGCCTTGTTGCTGCCTCCGTGCGCCCGCGGCACCACGTGATGCACCTCGAGAAAATGCGTCGCCCCGCACCCCGGCGTCGTGCACCTGTAACGATCCCTGGCCAGTACACCTGCCCGCACCGATGGCGCAATCACCGCGCGATTCGGCCGTCCCGGCCGTTTCACGCGCGCGTCGCAGGCCAGCGCCGCCACTTGCGCCGGCGCAAGTCGCTGCTCGCCGCGGTTGGTCACGGCGGCGGCGGTCGCACAGTCGGGGCACTGCTGCACGACGACCTGCACAGTGGGGGCGGACGCGCGCGCCTTCGCGCCGTCGGCCGCAGCCACCAGCGATTCGAGCGCCGCCAGGATCACGTCCAGCCGATCCGTGCCCGCCGGCACCGCGCGCAGCTTGAGGGCCTTCTCGAGCAGCGCCTCGAACCGCGCCAGCTGCAGGCCGTCAGCGCGCAGGGAAATCGTCGTCGAGACATCGGCC
>CAINDZ010000716.1 GCA_903847545.1 uncultured bacterium
AGCAGCGCGGCGTGTCCAGGTAGAAGTTGCGGTGCAGCTGCCCGTACCGCACGAACTCGGCGTCCTGCAGCCCGGGAATCAGGCGCAGCACGCGCCGCTGCTCGCCCTGCTTCAGGCGCGTCTGGAAGCCGACCAGCCCGTAGATGGTGCCCTCGCGGTTCTCCTGCCGCAGCTGGACGACCGCGTACGGTCGCCGGCCGTCGCGGCGCGGGTCGCCGAGTCCCACCGGGCGCAGCGGCCCGAAGGCGAGCGACTCGGGCCCCGAGGCGGCGATCTCCTCGATCGGCTGGCACCCGGCGAAGAGCTCGTCGCGGTCGAAGGCGTGCACGTCCGCCTTCTCGGCGGCCAGCAGCTCACGCACCAGGGTCTCGTAGGCCTCGCGGTCGAGTGCCGCGTTCAGGTAGTCGGCCTCGCCGCGCTCGTACCGCGCGGCGCGGTACAGCTGCTCGAGGTCCAGCGACTCGAGCGTGACGGTCGGGGCGATGGCGTCGAAGAAGTGCAGCGCCGGGCGGCCGGTCAGGCGGCCCAGCTCCTCGACGAGCGCGCCCGACGTCAGCGGGCCGGTCGCGACGAGCCACAGGTGGCCGTCGGCCGCCGGCAGGCTCTCGACGGGACCGCGCTCGACCTGGACGCCGGCGGCCGCGAGCAGGTCCGCGACCGCGGCCGAGAAGGCGTCGCGGTCGACGGCCAGCGCGCTGCCGGCCGGCACGGCGCAGGCGCGGGCGGCGCCGAGCAGCCGGCAGCCGAGCGCGTCGAGCTCCTGCTTGAGCACGCCGCTGGCGGTCGAGGGTTCGACGCTCTTGAGGGAGTTGCTGCAGACGATCTGAGCGAGCGCGTCGCCGCGGTGCACCGCCGTCGCGGCCACCGGGCGCATCTCGACCAGCCGCGCGGGCACGCCCAGCCGGGCCAGCTGCAGCGCCGCCTCGCAGCCGGCGAGCCCCCCGCCGACGACGGTGACCGCCACGGGCCGGGCCGTCATGCGGTCCCCGAACCGGGCGCCTTCCTGGCGGCGGGCTTCCGGGTGGAAGCCTTCTTGGCGACCTTCGTGGCGCCGGTCGTCTTGGTGGTCGTCTTCTTGGTGGTCGCCTTCTTCGCGACCTTCTTTGTCGTCGACTTCTTCGCGACGACCTTCTTGGTCACGGCCTTCTTGGCCACCTTGCGCCCGCCACGCCGCGCCGGGCGTCCGCCGCCCTCGGCCGCGCGCACCGCGGCGGCGGCCAGCAGGCTGACGGCATCGGCCACCGAGACCTCCTCGGGGTCGGTGTCGCGCCCGATGGTCCCGTTCAGCTTGCCGTCGGTCACGTACGGGCCGTAGCGTCCCTTGCAGATGACCAGCGGCAGCCCGGTCTCCGGGTGCGGCCCCAGTTCGCGCAGCACCGGCCGGCGGTTCTTGTTGCGGATGCGCTCGAGCGCGTCCTCCAGCGTCACGCTGAACAGCACGTCGACCGAGGCCACGCTGGCAAACACGCGGTCGCACTCGACGTACGGCCCGAAGCGGCCCAGCCCGGCGCGCACGGGCTTGCCCGTGGCGGGGTCCGCGCCGACATGGCGCGGCAGGCTCAGCAGCTTCAGCGCATAGTCCAGGTCGATCGTCGACAGGTCCGTCTTGGCGCCCAGGCTGATGCGCTTCGGCTTCGCGTCGCCCTCCTGCTCGCCCAGCTGCAGGTAGGGGCCGAAGGGCCCGGTCAGCGCGTAGATGTTCTGCCCCGTCTCGGGGTGCACGCCGATGGGCTCGCGCGAGCGGTCGCGCTGCGTGATCAGCTTCAGCGCGCTCTCGGGCGTCAGTTCGTCGATGAGCATGTCCACCGGCACGGTGGCCCGCCGCTCGTCGTCGCCCTCGACGTTCACCGAGACGTAGTTGCGCCCGATGCGCAGCACGATCGGCGCGCCCGTCGCCGGGTCGTCGCCCACGTGGATGCGCGGGAACTCGATGCGGTCGAGCCCGGCCGAGATGTCCTTCTCGAGCCCGGCCTCGCCGCCGCCGCCGCGGTAGAAGCGGTCCAGGAACTCGACCCAGTCGCGCTCGCCGGCGGCGATCTGGTCCAGTTCCTCCTCCATCCGCGCGGTGAACGCAACGTCCACGTAGCGGTTGAAGTGCTCGCGCAGCAAGTGCGTGACCGCGATGCCGATGTAGGTCGGCAGCAGCGCGCCGCCCTTCTTGGCGACGTACTCGCGGCTCTGGATGGTGGCGATGACCGACGCGTACGTCGACGGCCGACCGATGCCCTCCTCCTCGAGCTTCTTGATGAGCGAGGCCTCGGTGTAGCGGGCCGGCGGCTGCGTCTCGTGCGCGACGTGCGCGACCGCGGTGACGTCGACGCCGCCGGGCTTCCGCGCGGCCTCGCCGCCGATCGCCTGCCCCTCGTCCAGGTGGGGCAGCAGCGCGTCCTGGCCGCGGTCGCCGTACACCTTCAGGAAGCCCGGAAACTTGACCACCGAGCCGTTCGCGCGGAACAGCAGGTCGCGCCCGCCGGCCTTCGCCGCCAGGTCGACGGCCGTCTTGTCCAGCTTGGCGTCGGCCATCTGCGAGGCCACGGTGCGGTTCCAGATCAGCGTGTAGACGGCCAGGTCGTCCTTGTCGAGCTTGCCGGCGATGGACGCGGGCGTGCGGCTGACGTGGGTCGGCCGGATGGCCTCGTGGGCCTCCTGCGCGCTCTTCGACTGGGTCTTGTAGCGCCGCGGTCCATTGGTGTACTGCGGCCCGAAGTCGCGCTCGATCAGCTTCGCCGCCTCGGCCAGCGCACCCTCGCTCAGCGTAAGCGAGTCGGTGCGCATGTAGGTGATCAGTCCCTCGGGGAAGTCGCCGACGCCCTCGTACAGGCGCTGGGCGATGCGCATCACGCGCTGGGGCGTCATCTTCAGCCGGCCGCTGGCGGCCTGCTGCAGCGTCGAGGTCGTGAACGGCGGCGAGGGACGCTGCGTGGTCTCCTTGCGCTCGACCGCGGCCACCTTCCAGGGCACGCCCGCCAGTGCGTCGGCGGCGATCACTGCGGCCGTGGACTCGTCCAGTTGCAGCCGGCTGTCGCCGCCCTTCAACTGCCCGGTGGTCGGGTCGAAGTCCTTGCTCCCGGCCACCCGCCGGTCGTCGACGTTCGTCAGCCGGGCGCCGAACTCGTGGTCGCCTGCAGCCAGCGTCGCCTCGACGTCGCAGTACTTTGCGACGCGGAACGCCTGCCGCTCCTCCTCCTTCTCGACGACCAGCCGCACCGCGACGCTCTGCACGCGGCCGGCCGACAGCTTCGTCCGCACCTTCTTCCACAGCACCGGCGACAGCGAGTAGCCGTACAGGCGGTCGAGGATGCGCCGGCCCTCCTGGGCGCGCACCAGCTGCATGTCCAGCTCGCGCGGGTTGGCCAACGCCTCCAGGATCGCCTCGCGCGTGATCTCGTGGAAGGTGATGCGGCGCACGGGCACCTTCGGCTCGAGCACCTCGAGCAGGTGCCACGAGATGGCCTCGCCCTCGCGGTCCTCGTCCGTCGCCAGCAGGATCTCGTCCGCCTGCTTCAGCTTCTTCTTCAGCTCGGCCACCTGGGCCCGGCTGTCCGGCGAGACGATGTAGATGGGCGCGTAGCGGTCGTCGATGTTCACGCCCAGGCGCGACCACGGCTCGTTCTTGTAGCGCGCGGGGATATCCTTGGCCGAGGCGGGCAGGTCGCGGATGTGGCCGTAGCTGGAGGTGACGGTGTAGTTCGCGTCCAGGAAACGCGTGATGGTACGGGCCTTCGCGGGCGACTCGACGATGATGAGTTTCAAGCAGCCCGTCCTTCAAGCAAAACCCGGCTGCCGCGGTGAACAGCCGGTCCTGCGTCGGCGAGGCCGGGCCCCGGGGGCCCGCCTCAGTGGATGTTGTCGAAGCCCTCGGAGGCGCCCCCGGTCAGGCCGGGCCGGCCCGGCCGGAACAGCACCTGCTCGAGGATCGGCTCGAGGTCGTACGGCGTCAGCGGCCGGAAGGCGATGTGCGACGAGTAGGCCAGCAGGGCCTCCATCTGGGCCCGGTTGATCTGGCCAGTGTTGAACAGGTCCAGCAGCATCCCCAGCCCGTCGCGGGTCAGGTACTCGCCCTCCATCTCGCCGAACATGCGGAACGCCTTGTCCGACGGGGCGTCCGGCACCGGTTCCTGCGGCCACTCCTGGCGGGGGTCCGGCAGCAGGTGCTCCTCGACCCAGTCCAGCAGGGCATAAACGTCGTCGTCGTGCAGCCCGGACGAGGCCATGCGCTCGCGCAGGCGGGCCAGCCGGGCGGCCGAAACCTCGGTCCCTCCCGACAGGGCCTCCAACAGTAACACCAGCAGGTGCTTATGTTTACCGCGTTCGCTGTTCATTGCTGGCATCGCTTTCCGCAGCCGGCCGACGGGCCGGCGACGCGGCCAAACCTAGCACGGGACCCCATGACCGGCAAGACCGGCCCCGGCCCCGCCGCCCGGGGCGTCAGTTCGCCCCGCAGCACTTCTTGTATTTCTTCCCGCTCCCGCACGGGCAGGGATCGTTCCGGCCGACGTCCGCCCCGGGGGCGTTCGTGACGGGCTTGGCCTTGTGCATCGGCGAGGCGCCGTCGGGCTCCTCGGCGGCCTCGCCGCCGCCCCCGAAGGCCGAGACCTCGGCGTGCTGGGCCTGCATGACCGCCGGCGGCGGCGCCTGGCGCTCCGGCGGCGGGGCGAACTCGGCCCGGAAGAACAGGCTGATCGCCATCCGCTCGATGTTCGAGAACAGCGCCTCGAACATGCGGAACGACTCGCCCTTGTACTCGACCAGCGGGTCGCGCTGCCCGTACGAGCGCAGGCCGATGCCGCTGCGCAGCATGAGCAGCTCGTTCAGGTGGTCGCGCCACTGCTCGTCCAGGATCTGGATCATCACGAACTTCTGCAGCTGGGCGGTCAGCTCGGGCCCGAGGCGCTCGCACTTCGCGGCGTAGCGCTCGCGGGCCAGGTCGCGCAGGCGGTCGGCCAGCGCGTCGTAGCCCATCTGCATGTGCTCCTTCGGCTCGACCGGCAGCGGCGCGATGACCAGCGCGCCGTACAGCCGCGCCAGTTTCGCCATGTCCCAGTCGTCGGCCACGGCCTCGGGCTCGATGCACTCGCCCAGCACGCCGTCCACCGCGTTCTCGACGAAGTCCGCGAACTGCTCGGCCATCTCGTGGCCCATCAGCGCGTCGCGGCGCATCTGGTAGATGACCTCGCGCTGCTTGTTGACCACGTCGTCGTACTCGAGCAGGTGCTTGCGGGTGTCGAAGTTCTGGCTCTCGACGCGCACCTGGGCCTTCTCGATGGCCTTGGTCACCATCGAGTGCGTGATGACCTCGTCCTCCTGCACGCCCAGCTTGTCCATCACCTTGATGATGCGCTCGGGGCTGAACAGCCGCATCAGGTCGTCTTCCAGCGACAGGAAGAACCGCGCCTGGCCGGGGTCGCCCTGGCGGCCCGCGCGGCCGCGCAGCTGGCGGTCGATGCGGCGGCTCTCGTGCCGCTCGGTGCCGATGATCTGCAGGCCCGTCGCCTGGCCGTCCCAGTCCTCCTTCTTGAGGTCGGGGTCGGCGGCCCACTTCGCGGGCAGGTCGCGCACGCCGGGCGCCAGCTTGATGTCGGTGCCGCGGCCGGCCATGTTCGTGGCGATGGTCACGGCGCCGATGCGGCCGGCCTCGGCCACGATCTCGGCCTCCATCTTGTGGTGCTTGGCGTTCAGCACGTTGTGGTTGATGCCCTGCAGCTTCAGCAGGCGGCTGAGCAGCTCGCTGACCTCGACCGTGGTCGTGCCCACCAGCACCGGCAGGCCCAGGCGGTGCAGCCGCTTGATCTCGTCGACGAT
Organism: uncultured bacterium; assembly: GCA_903847545.1. Taxonomy (GTDB): domain Bacteria; phylum Krumholzibacteriota; class Krumholzibacteriia; order LZORAL124-64-63; family LZORAL124-64-63; genus CAINDZ01. The sequence continues at coordinate 5,803 of CAINDZ010000716.1, forward strand.
CGCCTTGTACTTGGCCTTCTTCGTCTTGTAGATGACGTCGTCGAGGTCGAGCCGGGCGATGGGCCGGTTCGTCGGGATGACCACCACGTCCAGCTTGTAGATGCCGTTGAATTCCGCCTCTTCCGTCTCGGCGGTGCCCGTCATGCCGGCGAGCTTCTCGTACTTGCGGAAGAAGTTCTGCACCGTGACGGTGGCGAGCGTCTGGGTCTCCTTCTGGACGACCACGCCCTCCTTCGCCTCGAGCGCCTGGTGCAGGCCCTCGCTGAACCGGCGGCCCGGCTGCAGGCGGCCGGTGAAGGTGTCGACGATGACCACCTTGCCGTCCTGCACGACGTACTCGTTGTCCTTCTCGTACAGGGCGTACGCGCGCAGCAACTGGTCGGCGTTGCTGATCAGCTCGTTCTTCAGCGCATAGGCCTGCTCGATGGCGGCCAGCCGCTCGGCCTTGTCGGCGGGCGACAGCGTCTCGTCCGCGTCGATCGCGCCGGCGGCGACGGCCAGGTCGGGCAGCACGAAGAAATCCTTCTCCTCGCGCGCGAACACCTCGCGGCCCTTGTCCGTCAGGTCGACGTGGTGGTTCTTCTCCTCGACCACGTAGAGCAGGTCGGCGTCGGCCTCCCACATGGCCTTGTCGCGCATGTAGGCCTCCTCGGTGCGCTGGATCGTCTCCAGCACGCCCGGGACCTGGGCCAGCTTGCGGAAGCGCGGGTTCTTCGGGGCGCCGCGGCTGACGCGCAGCAGCTTGAGCGCGGTCTCGTCGTCGATCCGCGCGTCCTCGCCGCCCTCGACCGCGGCCCGCAGCGAGCGCTCGGCGTCGGACAGCCAGTCGTTGACGATCTTCATCTGCTGGCGCACGACGTTCTGCACGCGCGGGTTCATCTGCGTGAACTGGTGCGTCGACTTGTCGACGGCGCCGCTGATGATCAGCGGCGTGCGCGCCTCGTCGATGAGCACGGAGTCGACCTCGTCGACGATCGCGAACGCGAACTCGCGGTGCACCAGATGCTCGGCGTGCACGACCATGTTGTCGCGCAGGTAGTCGAAGCCGAACTCGTTGTTCGTGCCGTAGGTGACGTCGCAGGCGTAGGCCGCGCGACGCTCCTCGGGCGACATCTCGCCGAGGATGTAGCCGACGCTGCAGCCCAGGAACTCGAGCACGCCGCCCATCCACTGCGCGTCGCGCCGGGCCAGGTAGTCGTTGACCGTCACCAGGTGCGCGCCGCGCCCCGGGATCGAGTTCAGGTACAGGGGCATGATCGCGACCAGCGTCTTGCCCTCGCCCGTGGCCATCTCGGCGATCTTGCCCTGGTGCAACACGATGGCGCCCATCAGCTGCACGTCGTAGGGCACCATGTCCCAGGTCGCCTCGGCGCCCCAGACCATCCACGCAGCCTTGCGCTCGGTCAGCCGGCGGCAGCCTTCCCAGACGACGCCGTACGCCTCGACGAGCATGTCGTCGAGGGTCTCGCCGGCCTCGAAGCGCCGCACGAACTCGGCGCGCTTGGCGCGCAGCTCGTCATCGCTCAGCGCCGCGTACTGCCCGCGGCCCGCCTTGATGCGGTCCACCAGCGGCTGCATCTTCGCCACGTCGCGGTTCTTCTTGCCGAACGTGCTCTCGAACCATCCCTGCAGGCCCTTGGCCATGGGTCGCTCCTTGGGGCGAAGTCGTCGACTAGTCGTGCACCGGGCCGCCGGCGGGCGCGGGCCCGCCGATGATGGCCTGGTAGATGGCGCGGTCCGTCAGGACCTTCTCTACATAATGGCGGGTCTCGGGGTAACCGATCCAGGCCAGGTAGACGTCACGGGCGGCACGGCCGCCCAGCTGGCGATCCCACCGGTCGGTCGCCTCCGGCCCCGCGTTGTAGGCCGCCAGCATCCGGTACGGGTCGCCGTGGTAGCGCCGGATCCCGTCGGCAAGCAGGCGGTCGCCCGCGGCGATGGACACCGGCGCGTTGGTCCAGTTGCGGGCCCCCGGCAGGGCCCCGCGCCGCTCGTAATGAAACGGCATGATCTGCATCCAGCCCAGGGCGCCCGCCCACGAGCGCACCCCTGCCTCGAACAGCGACTCGTTACGCGCCACCGCCAGCAGCAGCGCCGGGTCGTTGCCCGCCTTCAGGAGCGCCTCGCGCACCGGCCCCGGACCGGGAAGAGGATAAAGGAATAGCCTTCGCTCGGCCGCTGTCAAACCCCGTTGCGGCAGGAGGCTGGCGGCCCCGAGCATGCCGCGCAGGTCGCCGGCGGCCATGGCAAAGCCAAGCAGGGCATGGACCTGAACGTAGTCACGACCGGCCTTTTGCACCAGCGCCGGCACCAGGGAGGGCCGCGGGGCCGTTCCCCCGGCGCTCAGGCGGGCGATATCCGCGTCCAGCGCCTGCCCCAGCAGGCGCGGCTCGTCAAGGAGCGGCGCCACGGCGGCCAGGACGGCGGCCAGGGTCTCGGTGGCGCCGCGCACAGCACCCAGCCGGCGGGCGTAGGCGGCCCCCCGCTCGCCCGAGCCGGAGTCGGCCAGGCTCTCGCCCCACCGCACCCAGAGGTCCCACAGCGGCCGGTCGGCGGCGGCGGCGAAGGCGGCGCGCTCGGCGGCAAGGGCCGGGCGGGCGGCCGGGGCCCGTCCCGAGGTCACCAGCCAGGCGGCGCGGGCGGCCACGTCCGTGGTGTCGGGCGCGGCGGCGGGCCCGCCCAGGCGCGCGTCCCACTGGCGCACCTCGTCGTTGAAGCTCGCGAGGTCCTGCCCGGTGAAGGCGCCGCGCCCGGCATCGCGCAGCGCCCGCGCCGCGGCCGGGTCGCGCTGGGCGATCATCAGCACCATGGCCTGCTCGACCCACTGCCGCAGGCGCCGCCGCGTGGCCGTCGTGCCCTCGCCGGCACGGGCCAGGTCCAGCGCCTTGTCCAGGTCGCGGCGCGCGGCCGCGTCCTGCCCGGCCAGCAGGCGCAGCTCGGCGGCGCGCCGCCAGAAGTCCAGCCGCCAGGTCGGCTTCAGCCCGGGCAGCGCGGCGATCTCCTCGTAGCCGGCCGCACTGCCGCGCCGCGACAGGCGATAGCCGGTGATCCACATCGCCTGCAGGTCGCCGTCGACGGGCGGCGTCGGGTACCGGCGGAAATGCTCGTCCAGGTCGCCGGTCGGCAGCACGGCCGCGCCCACAGCCGCGCGCCAGGGCTCGGGCCAGCCGGACGCGATCAGGTCGCGCGACGAGATCCCGCCGCCGCGGCCGACGCCCGCCAGCCAGGCGCGCCAGGCGTCGCTGGTGGCGGCCAACGCCAGGGGCGGCTGCCCGCGCTCGCGGCAGTGGGCGACCCACAGCAGCCACGCGTTGCCGGCGTCATAGGAAGGCAGGGGCAGCGCCTCGGGCCAGATGACGGCGCTCTCGGCGGCCGGCCCGCCGCCCAGGCGCGCCACGCGGCGCGCGCGCAGTCCCCACGCGAACGGCTCGCGCGGCTCGAGGCCGACGGCTTGCCGCGCCGCGAGGGCGTCGGCCTCGGTCCGGGCGGCGCCCACGTCGCCGGCCCCGAGCGCCGCGAAGAAGCGACGCGCACCCAACTCGCCGTCCAGCACCGCCACGCCATCGACGGCGCGCAACGCCGCCAGGGAACTGCTGGTGTCGGCGAAAACCGCGACGGCGCGACGCGCGGCCTCGAGGGACGCCCTGGGATCGCCGCCGCGCGCCGCGAGCCAGCGACGCGCCAGGTCGGTCCCCGCCGCCGGCGTCGGCTCGTCGGCCAGGCAGCGCAACGCCGCCCGCGCCCAGGCGGTGTCCGGCCGCGCCGG
>CAINDZ010000717.1 GCA_903847545.1 uncultured bacterium
CGGCTACCCGCTGTGGTGCTACACCTACCTGGCCTGCGCGCGCCGCGGCTCGATGCAGGGCAGCACCTTCCTGACCTACGTCACCGGTGCGCGTGGCCAGCGCCAGATCGAGGCCACCGCCTACCTGCCCGCCCAGAAGGTCCTGCGTGAGATCGTGATCACGAGGCCGCCGAAGGGCGACTGACGGACTACCGCACCAGCTGCATCTTTACGACGGCGGCGCCCTCGTCGGCGTACACGCGTGCCACGTAGGCGCCGCTGGCGACGGCGCGCCCGTCGGCGTCGTTGCCGTCCCACTTCAGGCTGTGGTGACCGGCGGGCAGCATGGCCGACGCCAGCGTGCGCACGTGGCGACCGGCGAGGTCGAACACCTGCAGGGTGGCGCGGCCCTCGCGAGACAGGTCGAAGGAAAGGGTTGTCTGAGGGTTGAAGGGGTTGGGGGCAGCCGCCAGGCTCATCTTGCGGGTGGGTAGCACGCCGCCGCCGCCGGGCACATCCGAAACCCACGACGTGCGCGCGTACATCGCAATGTTGTCCCAGCGCGTGTTGCCCGAGGCGGCCGTCGTGTTCACGCTGAAGAGCAGCCGCACGCGGAAGTCGGGGTTGCGACTGGCCGCGGTGACCGCCGCGAAATCCCAGGTGAACACCGCAGGAATTTCCGTCAACGTCCAGGTGGGCCCGAACGCCACCCAGTTGTCGGTGCCCGATGCTGTCGCGTACTCCAGGTGGAACGACTGCGGGCCGTTCGCCGAGCGCCAGCCGGCCATCGCCAGCGAGGGCTCGGCCAGCCCGGTGGTCGGCAGCGTGATGCGCAGCTCGCGCGTGTCGGACGGGTTGCGGACGCGCAGGCCCAGTCCCGCCACATCGCCGTTCTGTGCGTTCAGCGCGTCACCCGTGACGTTGTCCATGTAACCGATGCCGGTGCCCGGGTAGGTGATGGTGGGCGATCCGGCCGCGGCCAGGTCGGCCGCCACCGAGGTCAGCGTGCCGGCCGGCAGCAGGTTGAAGTTCCAGTAGTGCGCCAGGTGCGGCGGGTTGGACTCGGGCGCGAACACGGCGGTCCGCGTGACGGCCGCCGCGCCCGGGGTGATGACCAGCGAGGGCGTGGTGGCGCCCGTCTCCTGCCAGCGCACGAATGTGTAGCCGGGACTGGGCAGCGCGGTCACGGTGACGGCGTTGCCGCGAAAGTAGGTGCCCGTCCACGGGAACGGCTGGCCGGCGACGGCCAGGCCGGGCGTGGACGCGTCGATGACCAGGTTGTTGATGCGCACCGAGCCGGCGGCGGCGCTCGAGACGTTCAGCGTGATGTCCGAGGTGCCCGCCAGCCCGAACTTGGCCACCACGTGCTGGCGCAGGTAGGCCGGACGGTTGTTGCTGAAGTCGCGCAGCCACTGGACGCGCGTGGCCCAGTCCTCGGTCAGGTCGTAGCGCGCGTACCAGTTGGCGATGGCCGCCTGGTACTGGGCGACGTAGCCGTCGATGACCGGGACCATCGCGGCCGGGCGGAAGTTGCTGTTGAGCCGGTCCGCGACGGTGTTGATGAACGCCTGCTTGAACGCCGCGTTGGCCAGCAGGCCGCGCAGCATGACCGTCGACCAGTCGGGGTTGGGCCAGGACGGGCCGCCGATGGCCGTTGCCGCCGACAGGGCGTCGTAGGTGGCGTCGTGGAACGAGTCGTCCATGTCCTTCATCGACCAGCGCCACTTGCCGTCGTGGCCGTAAGGCGCGTCGGCCACGTATCCGGCGGTGTTGCGGCGCCAGAACACGATGTTGTTGCCGGGCCAGTCGGTGTTGGCGGCATAGATCTCGGCGACGTTGTAGTCGATGAAGTTGGCCATGTCCATCAGCGAGTCGGCGTGCGCATAGTACGAGGCCGTCGCCATGCTGTGGTTCGCGATGTAGGTGCGAAGCGCCAGGAACGGGGCGTTGCCGTCGACGGGGCCGTCGTCCACCTCGGCGTTGTTCTCCAGAAGCACGACCTCGGTCTCCGGTACGCCGTAGACCCGGTTGTAGTAGAAGCGGCTGTACTCGTCGCGCAGGTTGGCCAGACCCCAGTATTCGCCGTCCATGAAGTGGATGACCGGGCGGCCCACCTGCGTGTCGAAGCCCTGGCCCGACGACATCTTCTCGATGCACAGGTCGCGGAACCCGAGATAACCCCAGTCGTCGCCCGAGGCGCGGATGCGGAAGCGGGCCCATGCGTTGTAGGGCAGTTCCGGGAAGAGTTGGGCGGCGAATGTGGTGGCTCCGTACGCGGCGTCGGCGTACAGCTTCAGGGCCTTCTGCGGCAGCAGATTGGTGGCGCCGCCGCTGATGCGCATGCCGGCGTCCTGTGAAAGGACCACGCTGCCTGCGGCGTCGAACAATTCGACATGCACAGGGCGTTCCCACGCTTCGCCGGTCTGGAAGTAGTTACCCGTACCGTCATTGCCGGGCACGTAGTTGACGCCCGGCACGTAGATGCCGGTCGCGTTGTCGAAGAGGTTCTTCGGGTCGGTCGCCAGCGAGACGACCGGGAAGAAGCAGTGCGCGGTGACCGTCGGCCCCACGATGAACGAGCGCGTGGCAATGGCGCTGGGCGCCTGCCCCGTGCGGAAGGCGCGGGCGCGCACGACGGTGATCTTGTCGATGGTGCCGCGCGGCGGCTTCCATGTCCAGTGGCTGGCAGGGTAGAAGTTCGTGGGCACCAGGGCGTGCACCGCGGGATTGGCTGTCCTGTCGCTGACCGTGAGCGAGCCCGTGTAGAGCGTCGACGTCGCGGTCGGGTCGCTGCCGTCCAGGGTATAGCGGATGGTGGCCAACGGGTCGGTGACCGCCAGGTTCAGGATGAACGAGCCCCCGTAGAAGCCGGCCGGCATCGAGAACGTGGGC
>CAINDZ010000718.1 GCA_903847545.1 uncultured bacterium
CACCCCGGCCCGCCCCTTGAGCTCCCGGCTCAGGAGCATCAGGACCACGGAATCGAAGTAGGCGTCCTTGCGGACGAGCACGTTCACGACAGGGGCCTTCCGTCACCGTACCTTCAACACTGGCAAAAACATATGCGATGCTAACGCTGTTGGAAAGCCAGTGTCAATCACGACAGGTCGGGTAATGTATTTGGGGAATCGTGCGCAGGTCGCGCCCCCGGTGGTGCCGGGGAAAATGTGTCTGGCCCGGGTGCGCCCCGGGCCAGACCTGTCTGGACACAATCTCGACGGCACAAGGAGGCTATTGCAGCCCCAGCAGCTCCACCTCGAACACCAGCGTGGCGTTCGGCGGGATGACCCCGCCCGCCCCGCGCGCCCCGTAGCCCAGCTCGGCCGGGATCGTCAGCTTCCGCTTGCCGCCGACGTGCATGCCCTGCACGCCCTCGTCCCAGCCCCGGATCACCATGCCGGCGCCGAGCGGGAACTGGAACGGCTCGCCCCGGTCCAGCGAGCTGTCGAACTTGGTGCCGTCGGTCAGCCACCCGGTGTAGTGCACGGTGGCGGACTGGCCGGCCGCGGCCACGGCGCCCTCCCCGACGACGAGATCCTCATAGACGAGTCCGCTGGCGAGCTTATGCACGTTGGCCTCCTGGGCGGGTGCGGTTTTGGATGCGGGTGCGGGTGCGGCCGCGGGTGCCGCCGCGGTCGCGACGGCCGCCGGCTTGTCCTGCACGGCTGCCTTGTGGGAAGAGGCGCAACCGGCCGCCAGCCCACCGGCCAGCGCTGCGGACACGACCACCATGGTGATGCGATGCATGGACCTCTCCGGGGAACGGGGAACGATGGCGGCCGGGGCGAACCCCGGCCAGGGCGGGACCATCGCACGGAAACCACGCCCGCGACAAGCCCCGATCGCCCACCCTACGGCCACAGCCACCCGAACACGCCGCCGGTGACCAGCCCGTAGACCAGCGCGTCGGCCAGGTTCTTCGCCAGCACCTTCGCGCTGCGGCCGTGCCAGATCGACTGCGGCACGTCGCCCAGCCCGTAGGCCATGAACGCCGCGGCGCCCGCCACGCGGTGCACCTTCAGGTACTCGGCGCCGGGCGGCAGCGCCAGGCCCGCCACGTAGGCGGCGAACACGCCGACGACCACCAGGAAGGCGAACCACTTCACCAGCGCGCCGGTCATCACCATCGGCCCCGGCTTCATCACGGTCATCAACAGCACCGGGCCCTCGTTGCGCCGTGCCGCGTACTCGGGCGTGGCGGCCTCCTTCATCGTCGTGCAGTAGGGCATCGCGTAGTCGCCGGGCGCCAGCTTCAGCGGGCCCAGCGCGCGGCGCGCGGCCGCCTCGTCGGGAAAGGCGCGGAAGTCGGTGTTGTGGTACCGCAGCGCCATGTGGATGACCGAACTGACGATGAAGACGGCGACGGCCGAGGCCAGGATGGGCAGCCAGAGAGCGGGAAGGGCGACCATGGCAACTCCTTGGGAACGGGGGGCGTGCGGGGCGCAGGATCGTTGAAAACGGATCCAGTATCCCCGCGGGAATCGTAGCAGGTCGCCGCCTCCCATGGCGAGGAATATGGACATGCCGCAGGAGCCCGGGCCGCCATCCCCCATGCCCGGTCAAACAGGAACTCCGGCCCCAAGCTGAGGACCGGAGTTCCCGGGACATCCATCGTGCCGGCGGCAGCCCACGGCCCCGCCACGCAGAGTCTATGGATAAATCGCCTGCGCCAGGCCCGCCGGGCCCGCCACGCCGTACGCCGCCGACGATCCCACCTGGCCGCCCGCCCCGCCCGCGCCGGCCGCGCCCGGCAGCATCAGCGGCGAGCCGCTGATCACCGGCACCGACGCGCCGTGCTTGAACAGGCAGATCGACGGCCCGCCGGCGCCGCCCTGGCCGCCGCCGCCGTG
>CAINDZ010000719.1 GCA_903847545.1 uncultured bacterium
CCGCGGCCACCGTCGACGCCGCCCTGCGCCAGGCCCTGCACGCCTGCGACCGCGCCAACGAGTGCGCCGTCCTCTGGTTCGCCGAGGTGCAGCGGCGGGGGCTTTATCGCGACCTCGGCCATGCGAGCCTGGAGCTGTACGCCACCGAGGGCCTCGGCTGCAGTCGCAACCGCTATTGGCAGTTCAAGCGCCTGGCCGACGACCTCGACCGCCTGCCGGTCCTGAAGGACGCCGTGTCGAGCGGGCAGGTCGGCTGGACGAAGGCGCAGCAGGTGGCGCGGGTGGCCACGTCGGAGACGGAGTCGTTGTGGGTCGATCGCGCGATGTCCGGTGGCCGGCGCGAGCTGGAGGTCGCGGTGCGCGCGGCGCTCGGCAAGTCGCCGGCGAAAATGAAGCGGCGCGAGGCGGCGGGGCAGTTGGCGTTCGCTGAGGTAGCTCCAGTTGCGCCGGCGCAAGTGGGCCATGTGCAAGTGGGCCATGTGCAAGTGGGCAACGCGCAAGTGGCCAACGTGCAATCGGCCAACGTGCAATCGGCCAACGTGCAATCGGCGATCGTGCCTGCGGCCGATGTCTCGACGACGATTTCCCTGCGCGCTGACGGCCTGCAGCTGGCGCGGTTCGAGGCGCTGCTCGAGAAAGCCCTCAAGCTGCGCGCGGTGCCGGCGGGCACGGAGCGGCTGGAGGTGATCCTGGCGGCGCTCGAATCGCTGGTGGCTGCGGCCGACGGTGCGCCGGCGCGCGCGTCCGCCCCCACTGTGCAGGTCATCGTGCAGCAATGCCCCGACTGCGCGACCGCCGCCGCCGTCACCAGCCGCGGCGAGAAGCGACTTGCGCCGGCGCAAGTGGCGGCGTTGGCCTGCGACGCGCTCGTGAAACAGCCGGGGCTGCCGAATCGCGCGGTGATCGCGCCGTCGGTTCGCGCGGCCGTGCTGGCCAGGGATCGTTACAAGTGCACGACGCCGGGGTGCGGGGCGACGCATTTTCTCGAGGTGCATCACGTGGTGCCGCGGGCGCACGGAGGCAGTAACAAGGCGGAGAACCTGGTGACGTTGTGCGGGCGGTGTCATCGGTTTGCGCATGAGCGGGCGGCGGCACTTGCGCCGGCGCAACTGGGGGCGCCGGGCGGCGGGGTGTGACGCGGCATGGCGGAGCACGCCGGAGCCTGCCAGCGCACATGTACTCACGCCGCGCGCCGGCGCATTGGCGGCCGAAGTGTGCTACGATCCGCGCCGCCGACCGCGACCGCGGCCCCGACACGCGAAGGAGCCCCATGGACATCACGACACAGCCCGCCCTGGAGACCGTGCGCGAGATCCTCGGGCAGTGCGGCCTGCCCGCCGACGACATCGAGCCCGGGTTCCTGGCCTGCTTCGTCGTCGCACGCGAGGGTGACCGCGACCTCGGCGTGGCCGGCTGCCAGGTGTTCGGCGCAAGCGCGCTGATCCGTTCGGTGTCGGTGCGGCCCGACGTCCAGAAGCGCGGCACGGGGGCGCAACTGCTGGCGGCGGTCGAGCGCGTGGCCGTTGCGCGCGGCGCGACGAAGCTGTTCCTGCTGACGCACGATGCACAGGATTTCTTCGCGCGGCACGGGTACGTCGCCGTGTCGCGGTGCGCCGCGCCGGCCGAGATCCAGGGCTGCGGGCAGTTCGGGTCCGCGTGCTGCGGCGCGGCCACGTTCATGGCCAAGGATGTCGGAGGCTGACGGGTCGCCCGCCTGGATGGGGCCCGCCCGGCGGTCGGCGCCCCCCGGAATTGCGCTCACCCACTTGCGCCCCGCGACTTGCGCCCGCCGACTTGCGCCGGCGCAACTCCCCCTGTCGCACAGGCGCACATCCGGGTTATCATGACCGCTCCCTCGGCGCCCCCGACCCCGGAACCGAAAGCAGCCCCCCATGCCCGGCACCGCCTGGCTCATCGACGGCATGGCCTACGTCTTCCGCAGCTACTACGGCGTGCGCCCCATCGCCGCGCCCGACGGCACGCCCGTCAATGCCGTCTTCGGCCTGGGCATGACGCTGCAGAAGCTGCTCAAGGACCACAGGCCCGCGCACGTCGCGTGCTGTTTCGACGCGGGGCAGCGCACG
>CAINDZ010000720.1 GCA_903847545.1 uncultured bacterium
CCGCGTCGCGGCACACGAAGTAGCCGATGCGGAAACCCGTCGCCGCGAACGTCTTCGAGCAGGTGAAGACCGCGAAGATGTGGTCGCCCGGGAACTCGAGCATGCTGGTGTGCCGCGCGCCGCCGAACAGGAAGTCCTCGTACGCCTCGTCCGAGACGATGCGCACGCCGTGGCGCAGGCACATCTCGTTCAGGCGCGCCAGCTCCTCGCGCGTGAAGACCTTGCCCGACGGGTTGTGCGGCGAGTTCAGGTACAGCAGCGCGGCGCCCGGCAGCTTCGCCTCGACCTGATCGAAGTCGATGTCCAGGCGGCCCTCGCGCTCGACCAGCGCCACCGGGTCCAGCCGGCAGTTCGAGTACGCGGCGATGTTGTCGGGCACGCACGCCCACACCGGCTCGAACAGTACGACGCGCCCGCCGGCGAACAGGTTGAAGATCAGCTCAAGCCCTTCCTGCGCGCCGCAGGTGCACATGACGTGCTCGGGCCCCAGGTCGCCGGCCAGGCCGCGGGCGCCCAGTCGCGCCAGCACCGCCTCGCGGAACCACGGCTCGCCGCCCGCCTTCGGGTAGCGCGTCAGCCCGGCGGCGACCGCGCGCTCAAGTGCGCGCGTGACCACCGGCGGCGTGTCGTTCGCCAGCTCGCCCCGCTGCAGGAACGCGAAGGGCTCGCCGTGCTCGTCCTGCCAGCGCGGGGCCACCTCGCGGATGCGCTCGCTGATCTCGACGATGAGCGACAGGCCGATGCGGTCGAAGACGGGATTTTGCATGGAGCGACCTTCCTGGCAGGAGGGGGTTGGGGGGCGTAACCGGGCCTCGGCTGGCAGTTTACCCCAGCGGGACGCGGCGATGAAACTCAATAACCGCAATAATGACAAAATGTTATATGAAATTCGAAAAAATCATCCCCACGGGCTTGCGCTCATGCATTATAATTGATTTATTCACTCACCTTTGGCGCCGGGAAAATCGGCCCGGACGCTACCCGCAGGCTGATGGATCAGCTGCGACACTGATGTGGCAAGGGAAAGCGTTTTCAGCAAGGGAAAGCACCTTGGGGGACAACATGATGCGGCTTTCGAATGTCCGTAGCCTGCTGCTGGCCGGATTCACGATCTCTCTTCTGGCGGGCGCGGGCGCGGCATCGGCCATGCCGGTCGTCATCGGCAACTCGTGGGACAGCATCCCGCTCCAGCAGATCCTGGACAACCGCTACGGCACCGGCGTCATCAACGTGGCCACCGACTACGAGGGCCACAACCCCGGCGATGCCGACCCGCCGTATTGGCAGGACACGTCCGTCGGCGGCCTGATCATCCGCGAGATCGCCGGCTACGCGAACAACAACACGATGGGCTGGTATGCCGAGACCCTCAGTGGCCGCCCGGTCATCGACGGCAACGGCGACGGCGTCATCTTCAGCGGCGTGATGAGCGCGGGTGCGACGACCGCGATCGCCTTCCCGAACGGCCTGACCCGCTTCGGCTTCTGGCTGAACCCGAACGGCGGCGGGGACTCGGGCGCGTGGGCTCCCGAGCCGGAGAAGTTCTTCACGAACCGCTTCTACAACGACATCGGCACGACGGGCGCCGGCGCCACTCACGCGCCGACCGACGGCGACGTCCAGTGCCTGGTCTTCAACATCTCGCACCTGTACAACGGCGTGCCGACGTACATCGTCGCCTGGGAGGACCTCGACTACGGTTCGCCCGTCACCGCGGCGTATTCGTCGACGTCGACCGACAACGACTTCAACGACCTGGTCGTCGAGATCCAGGCCGCCTCGCCGGTGCCGGTGCAGAGCGAATCGTGGGGCTCGGTGAAGGCGCTGTTCCGCCAGTAGGCGGCGCGGACACACAGGACAGGCGAGGGGCGGCCCGACGGGACCGCCCCTCTTCCTTTTCCGGGGCTGTCGAGCCGCCCGTGCCTCAGCCGGCGCGCCGCAGCAGGACCAGCGTGACGTCGTCGCTGACCGGCGCCGTGCCGACGAACGCCGCCAGGTCGGTGAGCACCGCGTCGCGGATGGCGGCGATGGGCAGGGTGCGCGAGGCCGAGAGCAGGTTACGCAGCCGCGCATCGGTGTAGTCCTCGTCCTCGGCGTTCCAGGCCTCGGGGATGCCGTCGCTGTAAAGCGCCAGCAGGTCGCCCTGGTCCAGCGTGACCTCGCGCCGCTTCCAGTCGCCCTCGCCAAGCAGCGCGACCGGCGGGCCGCCGGGCGGCAGCTCTTCCACCGCGCCGTCGGCACGCACGACGTACGGCGGGTTGTGCCCCGCGTTCACGTACGACAGGTGGCCGCTGGCCGGGTCGAGCACGCCCACGAACAGCGTGGCGTAGCGGATCGGCTCGGTGATCGCGAAGAGGATCTCGTCCAGGCGCGTGACCAGCGCCGAGGGCTCCATGCCGGGCCCAGCCAGGCCGCGCAGCAGCGGCATCAACGAAGAGACGAGCAGCGCGGCGCCCAGCCCCTTGCCCGACACGTCGCCCGTTGCCACCAGCACGCGCCCGTCGGGCAAGGGGACGATGTCGTAGAGGTCGCCGCCGACCTCGGTGCACGACTCGAGGTGCGTGACCAGCTCCCAGCCGGCGACGCGCGGCGTGTCCTCGGACAGCAGCGTGTCCATGATGCGGCGGGCCGCGCCCAGCTCGGTCTCGAGACGCTGCTTCTCGCTCTCGACCACGCGGTAGCGCGCCTGCGTCAGCGCCACGGCCACGCAGTTGGCCAGCAGCGAGAAGGCCTTCAGCTCGTCGGTCGTGTAGCGGTCGTGGATCTCGGCCGAGTCTGCGTAGAGCAACCCGATGACGTTCTCGTTGTCGAACAGCGGCGCCGCCATCGCGGTGTGCACGCCGGCCGACACGATGCTCATCTGCGACTGGAACGCGGCGTCGTGCTGGGCGTCCTCGATGAGGAACGACACGCGCTCGCCGAGCACCCGCTTGACCACCGTGCGGCTCAGCATCAGGTTCGGCGCCTGCCCGCCGCCGCGCACGCGCGAGGCGCGCACGTGCGGCTCGCCCGTCGCCTCGTCCAGCAGCACGATCAGCGCGCGCCCGGGCGCGGCCGCGGCATCGACCAGGTCGAGGATGGGCTCGAACAGGTCCTCGGGGGCGCCCGTCGAGATGAGCAGGTTGCCCGCCTCGGCCAGCACCGTGAACAGCTCGGCGCGCTTGCCGGCGCCGCGCGCGGCCGACGCCGCGGACGTGGAGACGCCGCCCCGCCCGGTGGCCTCCTGCCAGCTGATGGCCACGCCGCTGGTGTGGTGGTCGCCGACGATGGTCATCAGCGCCTGCGAGTGCAGCCCGGCCTCGATGGCGAGCGTGGCGCGACCGAGCGCGACCTGGTCGCCCGCCCCGATCTCGCGCCAGCCGTCGACCGCCACGCCGTTGACGCGCGTGCCGTTGTGGCTGCCCAGGTCGCGGATGCGCGCGCGGCCGCCGGCGAATTCCATCTCGGCGTGCCGACGCGAAATCGACGCCTCGGGCAGGGGCACGTCGCATTCGGCGGCGCGGCCCAGCACGTGCAGCCCCTCGGCCAGCTCGAAGCGGACGGACTGGTCGGCCACGTGGCCGACCAGCACGAGCAGGTGTTTGTCCATCGCCTGGGCCCCGTTCGGAAGCGGCGCGCGGTCGCGCCAAGTCATCACCGGTTCGCGTCGCTCGGCATCGAGTCGTTTCCTCACTTTATAGCCGAAGCCGCGGCGCACGCCAATGGCCCTGATGGGGTGGTCAAGGGACGGACCTGGTGCGGTCGCCGGCCGGGGATGGTGCCAAATCGCGCCGCCCTGAGGGGTTCCGCGATCATGAACATGCGGTATCGCAACCCCATTGACCCGGGGTCGCGCCGGGGCGCATAATCAAGGGGCCGGGGGAACGCAGGCGCGGATCGCGCGCGGCGCGGCGGGGATGAGACCAGGACAGGAAGCGGATAACATGAGCCCGTCGGGCAGCTCCCATCCGGAGTGCCGCGACGCCGAGTCGGCGCGTCGCCTGCCGCACGGCGTCTTCACGGTGCGCCTGACCGGCGCCGGACGCGCACGATTCGACGACGCCAGCCCCGTGCTGGCCTCGCTGTTCGGACTGGCCGAAGGCGTGCTTCCCGGTGACGGCGCCGCGGCCCTGGCGGCGATCCATCCCGACGACCTGCCCGACCTGTTGGCCGCGGCCACCCGGGCCCGCGACACGGGCCATCCCCTCGGCTGGGAAGGCCGCGTTGTGACCGGCGCCGGCGAGCGCTGGTTGCGCGTCGAGACCGGGCCGGCCACGGCCATCGGCGCCGACCTGGTCTGGCACGGCGTGGCCAGCGACATCACCGAGCGCCGCCTGGCGCAGGCGCATTTCGCCGACAGCGAGGAGATGTACCGGCAGCTGGCGATCGTGGCGCCCAGCCCGATCACCCTGGTCGACGTGCACGGCCTCTTGCGCATCACCAATCCGCGCGCACTGCACCTGTTCGGAGTGGCCGACGAGAAGAGCGCCATCGGCCGCAGCATGTTCGACTGGGTGGCACCGGGAAGCCGCGCCGCGGCGCGCGAGCTGTTCGCCGAGCTTCTCGAGGCCTCGCACATCGTCAACCTCGAGCTCGAGTTCCTGCGCGAGAACGGGTCGCCCTTCGCCGGCGAGGCCAGCGCCGCCGTCGTGCGCGACGCCCACGGCGCGCCGCGGTTCGTCATCATCGTCATCATGGACCTGACGCAGAGGCTGCACCAGGAACAGGAGCGCCTGAAGCTGCAGAAGCTCGAGGCCGTGGGCGCGCTGGCCGGCGGCCTGGCGCACGACTTCAACAACCTGCTGCAGGGCGTGTTCGGGTACATCTCGCTGGCGCGGGCCAGTGCCGACGACCCGGCGGCCGTGGTGGAGATGCTGGGGCGCGCCGAGCAGGCGCTGGGCCCGGCGGTGAGCCTGACGACGCAGCTGCTGACCTTCGCCAAGGGCGGCAAGCCCAACAAGCGCCCCCTGGCCCTGCCGCCGGTGGTCGACAACGCCGCGCACTTCGCGACCAGCGGGTCGTCCACCATCTGCACGTTCCTGCGCGACGACGACCTGTGGGACGCCGACGCCGACGAGGGCCAGGTGGCGCAGGTCGTGCAGAACATCGTGCTCAACGCGAGCCAGGCGATGGGCGGCGCCGGCATCGTCCACGTCGAGTTGCGCAACGTCGAGGTGCCGCGCGGCGAGGACGCAGCGCTGCCGAACGGCGGCCGCTTTGTGGTCATTCGCGTCACGGACACCGGCTGCGGCATTCCCGACCGCGAGCTGGAGCGCATCTTCGATCCCTACTTCACGACCAAGGCGCAGGGCAGCGGCCTGGGCCTGGCGACGTCGTGGTCCATCGCCAAGCGGCACGGCGGCACCATCCGCGTCGATTCGGCGCCCGGCCGCGGTTCTTGCTTCGAGGTGTTCCTGCCCGCGACGGGCAATGCGTCGCCGGCCGGCGCCGAGGCCGGTCCCGTCGCCGCCGTCGCCGCCGCCCACCCGCGCACACGGCGGCGGCGCGTGCTGGTGATGGACGACGAGGAACTGGTGCGCTCGGTGGCCACCGCGATGGTCGGCTCGCTGGGCCACCGCGTGGACGTGGCGGTCGACGGCGCCGAGGCCATTGCGCTGGTCGAGCAGGCCCAGGCCGCGGGAGACGCCTACGACCTGGTCATCCTGGACCTGACGGTGCGCGGGGGGATGGGCGGCGCCGAGGCCGTGGGGCAGATCCGCGCGCTCTCACCGGGCGCGCGGGTCGTCGTTTCGAGCGGCTACTCGGACAGCGCCGTCATCGCCGACCACCGCCGGCACGGCTTCGACGCCTGCCTGAACAAGCCCTACACGATGGAGGCGCTGCGGGCGACGCTGACCGCCTGAGAGGCCGACCGCCTGATCGCCGCCGGCCCACCTTTTCGGTTGGTGCGCCGGCGGCGCGCGTTTACGCTGCGGCCGAGCACCGGACGGCCCGCCGTTCCCCGAAAGGA
>CAINDZ010000721.1 GCA_903847545.1 uncultured bacterium
CGCTTCTTCGGGCCCGCGGCGGCCGACAGCGTCAAGCCCGTCCTGCTGATCACCTACAGCCGCCACGAGGAGCGGATGGGAGGCGCGGAATGACGCCGAGGAAGATGATGGCGGTCGTCGCGCTCGTGGCGGCGGCGACGACGCTGGCGACGACGGCTGCGCACGCGCAGACGCCGTTCGCCCTGCGCAGCGTGGGGCAGCGGCTGGCCGACGGCGATGCGCGCATGCTGGGGCGCGGCGGCTGGGGGCTGGCCGTCGCCGACAGCCTCGACCCCGGCTACAAGAACCTGGCCTCGACGGCGTGGGTGCGCCAGCTGGGCCTGAGCCTGACCGGCTACGGCGAGGCGGGCAGCCACTCCTCGGACCAGGGCTCGCGCCGCACCTACCGCACCTACGTGCCGGACGTGCGCGTGTCGGTGCCCATCCGCAAGGGCGAGCTGGCGTTCAGCGCCGGCTTCAAGCTTGAGCGCGGGACGGGCTGGAAGACGAAGGTCGACTCGACCTGGACCATCTGGGAAGGGACCGACTGGGAGGAGACCATCACCGGCAATGCGCAGTTCGAGCGCGAGGGCTCGGTGTTCAAGGTGCCGCTGGCCCTGGCCTGGCGGCCGGCGCCGGCCTTTGCCGGCGCGGTGGCGCTCAACCTGGAGCGGGGCTCGCTGCGCGAGACGCTGGCCGACTACTTCCTGACGCCGGCCTCCGGGACGACCTACCTGTACCGCTCGGTCATCGCCTCGTCCGAGGACCAGTACAGCGGCGCCTCGACGACCGTCGCAGGCCTGTTCCTGCCGCGGCCCGACCTGCGCCTGGGCGTGACCTGGACGGGCAGCCACACGGTCGACGGCCACCGCAAGACCGAGACGGGCGGCGTGGGCGGTCGCACCTACAACGACTTCGAGATGAAGCGGCCGGCCGAATTGGCGCTTGGCCTGGCGGCGCCGCTGGGTGGTCGCTGGGAGTTCGGCGCCGACCTGCGGCGGCAGGACTGGCGCAAGCTGGTGGCGCCGGTCACCTGGTCGGCCGAGGCCGGCTGGCAGGACGAGCTGGTCGACGAACTGCAGTTCGCCTTCGGCGTCGAGCGCAGGCGCGCCAACATCCGGCACGGCGGAGCCGCGAACCTTCCCTTGCGGATAGGGGCGGGATGGCACCGGTGGCCGTACCGTGTGGGCGGCCACGAGATCATCGAGCGCTCGCTCAGCGTCGGCACGGGCTTCGCCCTCAAGGGCGGCAACGGACACCTGGACGCGGCGCTCACCTACGGCCTGGTGGGCGACGAGGCGGACAACGGCGTGCGCAGCCGCTACGTGCGGTTGGCGGTGTCGGTGACCGGCCTCGAGGCCTGGTGGTAGGACACGGGATGGCGGACGCCGGCGACCAGGCCGGCCCGCCGGCGGGATCGTTCACAGACGGCGGCCGTCGGCCCGGACGACGGCAACGGGGGCAGGACCGATGCGACGAATGACGGTGACGGCGGCGGCGATCGTGGCGGCGTGCGGGCTCGTGTCCGGGTTGGCGGGCTGCAAGGACGGCAAGCCGGGCGCCGCAGGCGGGGAAAGCAAGGCGCCCACGGCGATCGAGCGGTTCGCCAAGCGCATCGGCTCGCTGCAGGGGACGGCGCTGGAGGACACGCTGCGGAGCCTGGCCACGGGACCGGCCCCTGATCGCGCCTACGCGGCCTACCTGCTGGGGAACCGCTTCTATGTGGCGGCCGGCGACTCGGCGGTCGCGCGCGGCTGGAAGGAACCGGCGGTGATCGCGCTGCTGGACAGCGCCGAGGCGCGCTTCAACGCCTCGATCGCCGCGGACAGCACGCTGCTCGAGCCGATGGTGAACCTGGGTTCGCTGTGGGACGACAGGGCGGAGCAGACCGCCAACCAGATCGAGCGCCAGGACAACATGACCAAGGCCGAGTCGTACTACCGGCTGGCCCTGCGCGTGGATCCCAGGGACGAGAAGGCGCGCTGCAACCTGGGCTCGCTGTACCTGCGGCAGCGCAAGCAGCCCCAGGCCCTCGCCGAGTTCAAGACGGTGCTGGCCAACGACCCGAAGAGCGCCCTGGCCCACTACAACATGGCCATCATGTTCGCCGAGTCGAAGGTCTACCGCGAGGCCGTGACCGAATGGGAGCAGGCCGTGGCGATCGACCCGGACAGCGACATCGGCCGCCGGTCCGCCGAGAACATCAAGATCGTGCGCGACCTGATGAACGCGCCCGACCCGGCCCTGGGCCAGTGACGCGGCTCCGGCCACGACCGGACCGTTAGGCATGAGCGGCGACCTGGCATTTCCGCTGCCCCTGCCCGAACCCCTGCGCCGGGCGTTGCCGCCCGGCACGGGGGTTCTTCTCGGCCTGAGCGGCGGTGTCGACAGTGCCGTCGCGCTGGCGATGCTGCAGGCGCTCGGCTGCCGCGTCGAGTGCGTCACCTTCCGCAACTTCTGCTACGCCGAGGACCAGGACGCAGCCACCGAACAGTCGTGCTGCTCGCTCGAGGCCATCGACCAGGCGCGGGCGCTGGCGGCGCGCGCCGGCGCGCCCCACTGGGTGGGCGACCTGGTCGAGCCGTTTCGCGCGCGCGTCATCGAGCCGTTCATCCGGGAGTACGCCGAAGGGCGCACGCCCAACCCCTGCCTGGGCTGCAACGAGAGCGTGCGCTTCCCGGAACTGGTCAGGCTGGCGGCGCGCCAGCAGTGCGCGTTCGCGGCCACCGGGCATTACGCGCGCATCGACCGCGAAGGCTCGGCTCCCTGCCTGCGGCGCGGCCTCGATCCGGCGAAGGACCAGTCGTACTTCCTTCACCGCCTGGACCCCGCGCTCCTGTCCAGCCTGGTGTTCCCGCTCGGATGGTACGACAAGGGCCAGGTGCGCGAGGCGGCGCGCGCCCTGGGGTTGCCGGTCGCCGAACGTCGCGACAGCCAGGAGATCTGCTTCGTTCCGGACGACCGGCGCGACTTCCTGTTCGAGCAGGCGCCGCAGGGGACACGACCGGGCCCGATCGTCGACCGCGAGGGACACGTGCTGGGGCGGCACGGCGGGCTCTTCCGGTACACCGTCGGCCAGCGCAAGGGGCTGGGGGTGGCTGCGGCCGACCCGCTGTACGTGCTGGCGTTGCGCGCGGACGACAATGCGCTGGTGGTCGGGCCGCGCGAGGCCCTGCTGACCTGCGACCTGGTCGCGGACCGGTTCCAGGCGCAGGCGCCCGACTTTCCCGACCTGTGGCCCGCGGGCGCGCCGGAAGCGTGGCAGGGCGCGCAACCCCTGGCGCAGGTGCGGCATCGCCACGCCGGCACGCCGGTTGCGGCGTGGCGACGCAGCGGCGATTGTCTGGAAGTGACGCTGGCCGAACCGGTGTCCGGCGCGGCGCCGGGGCAGGGGCTGGCGTTGTACGTGGGAGACAGGGTGGTCGGCGGCGCGCGACTGCGCGAGCCCGGGTGGATCGCCGCAGACGCGGTCGACGCCGCCGGGCGTTGAGCGCCGGTGGATGCTCGAAGGAGACGATGTGGCCAAGCGCGGGAATGATGGACGATCGCGGCGCGCCCGGCGCGGTGCGGTGGCGCTGGCCGCCACTGTCGCCACCGGGGCGCTGGTCGTGCTGGCGGGCCCGCGACTGGTGCCGGGCACGATGCTGGCCGGCCGCGTCACCGAGGCGTTGGCCACCGCGACCGGGGCCGAGGTCACGGTCGAGCAGGCGCGGTTGACCCTGGTCGGCGGGCCCGGACTGCAGGTCCGGGGCGCCCACCTCCAGCGCACGGGCGCGTACGACGTGCGCCTGGAGCGGGCGGATGTCACGCTGGCGACGTGGCCCCTCGTGAGCCGCCGGTTCGTCATCGACGCCGTGCGCGCGCGCGGCGCCTCGGGCACGGCGGCCTGGC
>CAINDZ010000722.1 GCA_903847545.1 uncultured bacterium
CCCAGGCCGCCCTCGCGAGCCACGGCGATCGCCATGTCCGCCTCGGTCACCGTGTCCATCGCCGACGACATGAACGGGATCTGCAGCCGGATCGTGCCGGTCACCTGCGTCGACGTGTCGACGTCCTTGGGCGTGACCTCGCTGTAGCCCGGCACCAGCAGGACGTCGTCGAAGGTCAGCGCCTCGCGGAACGGGCCGCGGGCGGGCGGGGTGGACGCGGACATGTCGGTCTCCCGGGTTCTCAGGCCTTCATGACGCCGATGAACGGCAGGTTCCGGTACTTCTCGTCGTAGTCCAGGCCGTAGCCGATCACGAATTCCTTCGGGATCTCGAAGCCGACGTAGTGCAGCGGCACTTCCTTCTTGCGGGCTTCCTTCTTGTCCAGCAGCGAGGCGACGCGGATGCTGCGCGGCGAGCGCGTGCCCAGCAGCTCGATCAGGTGCGCGATGGTCAGGCCCGTGTCGATGATGTCCTCGACCAGGATGATGTCCCGGTCCTGGATGTTCGCCTTGAGGTCCTTCTCGATCTTGACCACGCCGGTGCTCTGCGTGCCGCCGCCGTAGCTGGAGACGGCCATGAAGTCGACCTCGTGCTCGATCGACACGCAGCGCGTGAGGTCGGCCAGGAACGGGTAGGCGCCCTTGAGGATGCACACGAAGATGGGCTGGGAGCCCTGGTAGGCCGTGCTGATCTCGTTGCCGAGCTGGCGCACGCGCTTCTGGATCTCGTCGCTCGAGATGAGCACGCGCTCGATGAAGGGATAACGCCTGAGGTATTCCTGGTCGTCGAACGTCACGCCGCGCCTCCGGTCTGCCGCCCGCCCGCAGGCGACAGGCGAGTGGTCGTGGACGCGCGGACCGTCCCGGCCCGCGCTATTCGGCCGGCCGCGACTGCTCCCGGGCCGTGCGCACCTCGCGGTCGAGGGCGCGCATCCGGTCGCGTTCGCGGATGATGTTGCGGATCTTCGTCGCGATCAGGTCGATCGCCACGCTGTTGTGCCCGCCCTCGGGGATGATGATGTGCGCGTAGCGCTTGCTCGGCGCCACGAACTGCAGGTGCATGGGGCGAACCACGTTCAGGTACTGGTCGACCACCGACTCCATGGTGCGGCCGCGCTCGCGCGTGTCGCGCAGCAGGCGGCGCAGCACGCGCTCGTCGGCGTCGACGTCGACGTACAGCCGGATGTCCATCAGCTCGCGCAGCTCGCGCGACTCCAGCACCAGGATGCCCTCGACGAAGACGATGTCCGCGGGCTCGCAGGCCATCGTCTCCTGCAGGCGGCTGTGGATGCTGTAGTCGTAGCGGGGGACCTGGATGGCCTTGCCCTCCTGCAGCGCGTGCAGGTGCTCGACCAGGAGCGAGGTCTCGAAGGCGTCCGGGTGGTCGTAGTTGATCTTCGCCCGGTCGGCCATGGGCAGCGCCGAGTTGTCCCAATAGTAGGAGTCGTGGTGGACGATCTGGATCGTCATGCCCGGGCAGGCCTCCCGCACCTTGTAGGCGACGGTGGTCTTGCCCGAGCCGGATCCCCCGGCCACCCCGATGATCACCGGGGGCAACGGCTTGTGTTCTGTCGGCTGCATGGGCGTAAAATACCCGGGGCACCGGGTGGTGTCAATTTGCCGGTTCGGGGGCGTCAATCCGGGCCGCCGGGCCCCTTTTCTGCCTCGGTGAACGCGGACCAGGGCCGTTCGGCAAGGCTCGCGTTGGCGAACCGCGCCCGGCCGGTGACCTCCGGGCCGGCCCAGGGCGGCAGGTCGACGGCCTGGTCGGGCCGCGCCAGCTCGATCTCGGCCAGGACCAGGCCCCGACTGGCGCCGGTGAACTCGTCCACCACCCACTCGCAGCCGGCGTGGCGGACCGTCCAGCGGGTCTTGGCCACCACGGCCGGGCCGCACAGGCCCAGCAACTCGCGGGCGTCGGCGGCGGGCACCTCGTACTCGAACTCGGCCCGGGTCGCGCCGTCAGCCAGGCCCTTGACCGTCAGGAACCCCTGCCCGCCCACCAGCCGCACCCGCACGACGCGCCGGGGGTCGGTCGACAGGTAGCCCTGCACCATTTCCATGGGCTCGGCCCCCGCGCGCCAGGCATCGCCGGTCACCAGGAAGCGCCGCTCGATCTCCAGGCCCATGCCTCCGACCTCCGGGATGCGGTCAGCCCTGTTCGCGCCGCAGCGACAGTGAGATGCGGCCGCGCTCGAGGTCGACCGCGGTCACGCGCGCCATCACCTTCTGCCCCACCTTGACGACCTCGTTGGGGTCGCGCACGAAACGATCGGCCAGCTGGCTGATGTGCGCCAGCCCGTCCTGGTGCACGCCCACGTCGATGAAGGCACCGAAGTTCGTCACGTTGGTGACGATGCCCGGCACCACCTGCCCCGGCGCCAGGTCCGACGGCTTGTCGACGCCCGGCGCGAAGCTGAACGCCTCGAACTGCTCGCGCGGGTCGCGGCCGGGCTTGGCCAGCTCGGCGGCGATGTCGCGCAGGGTGGGCAGCCCGACCTCGTCGGTGGCGTACTTCTTCAGGTCCACGCCGGCCAGCGCGCGCTCGTCGCCGACCAGCGCGGCCACGGGCCGGCCCAGGTCCTGCGCGATGCGCTCGACCACGGGATAGCTTTCGGGGTGCACGGCGCTGCCGTCCAGGGGCTGGTCGCCCCCGCGGATGCGCAGGAAGCCGGCCGCCTGCTCGAAGGCCTTGGGGCCCAGGCGCGCCACCTTCAGCAGCTGCTTCCGGTTGCGGAACGGCCCCTCGGCGTCGCGG
>CAINDZ010000723.1 GCA_903847545.1 uncultured bacterium
GGTCAGCAGGCGGCCCGGCAGCGAGACGCCCGGGACCTCCTGCCGCTCGCGGTCGAGGGCGTTGGTCAACAGCGCCTCGGCGAACCAGCCCGTCGGACCCGTCCAGTCGGCGCGCAGGTCGACACCCGCCTGGTGCCGGAAGGCGTCGGGACCGCCATCGTGGGCCAGGTAGCGCACCGTGGCGCCGCACCCGACGGCCGGGGTGAGCGCCGCGCGAAGCTGCGCCGTCGCCACGCCGCGCGGCGCCAGCAGCGCGTACTTGCCCTGGTATCCGGACAACAGCGTCGTGTCGGCCTGCAGCCAGGTCCAGCCGATGGTGGCGCCGTGGCCGCGGGCATGGCGCCAGCCCGCCTGGGTCTCGGCCCCCCGCACGGTGGCCTCGGCCACGTTCAGCACGCGCCACAGCGTCTCGCCCTCGCCGCGGGCCCACTCGATGCGGTCCTTCTCGCGGCGCTCGAACCAGGTGGCCGAGGCGAACCACGGGCCGTGGTCCAGCGCCAGGCCGCCGTCCCAGGTCCAGCCGCGCTCGGGGGCCAGGCCGGGGTTGCCCTGGTTGGCGGGGTCGACGTAGTAGAGGTCGGTGAACGTCGGCACGCGGAAGGCGCTGCCGGCGCCGGCGCGCGCGACCAGGCCGCCGCGGACCCGGTACGAGAACGCGGCGCTGCCCGAGCCGTTGGCCGCGTAGCCATCGCGACCGTCCACGCGCAGCCCGGCCTGCCAGAACAGCCGGTCGCCGTGCCCGTCCAGCTCGGCGCTGAGGGCCGCCTGCCGCCGGACGTGGCGGCCGAGCGCCGTCGCCGCGGCGCCCCCGCGGATGCCGCGGCTGTCGATGTCCTCCCACGCGCCCTCCACGCCCACGGCCAGCGTCCGCTGCGCCCCGAGGTCGACGAGCGCGCGCAGCTCGGCGCCGATGCGCCGGGTCAGGTGGTCGTTGGCGTACGACGAGGGGTTCTCGCGGCGCAGCCAGAAGCGGTCGCGATGCGTGCGCACCGACACGCGCGGCTCGATCGCCACGCCGTGGCCGAGGCTGCCGCGGGCACGCGCCCAGCCCAGGAAGGTGCGCGTCGCCTCGTAGGAGGGGAACGGCGCGTAGAAATCGCGCGCCCCGAACGCGCGATCGGCCAGTCCCGCGAACGCGTCGACGTCCCAGCCGCCCCAGCGGTCGGTGGTGCGGCAGGTGGCGGTCGTCGCCCGCGCGTCGGCGCCGGCCCACGCCTCGCCGCCGCCGGCGACAGGCGCGCGGTGGCCGTCGGTCACGAAGCGGCCCAGCGACAGCCGCGTGCGCCCGCCGTCGGCGCCGTGCGCGGCCAGGTCCAGGCTGCCGCGCGCGGCCCAGGTGCCGTCGCCGCCGCCGGTCAGCGCGAACCGGCCGCCGTCGCGGTACGCGGGCTCGCGGGTCACCACGTTGAGCGTGCCGCCGAAGGCGCCCGAGCCGTACAGCGTCGAACCGTAGCCGGGCAGCACCTCCAGGCGCGCCACGTCGCCCAGGTCCAGCGGCAGGTCGAGCAGGTGATGGCCTGTCTGCGGGTCGCCGGCCGCGACGCCGTCGACGAGCACCAGCACTTGGTCGAACGTCGAGCCGCGGATGGTCAGGTCGCCCTGCACGCCGTACTGCTGCCGCTGCCCGACGATGACCCCGGGCACGGCCTGCAGCGCCTCGTTCACCGAGCGCGCCGGCGCCTCGGCCAGTTCGGCCGAACCCACGACGCGCACCGGGCGCACCAGCCCGGGCAGCGCAGCCGGCACGCGCGAACCGACGACCTCGACGACCGGCGCCACCAGCACCGAATCGGTCACGGCGACCGGCTCCTGCGCGCGCGCGGCGGGATCGCCGCCCAGCACGGCGACGGCGGCCGCCGAAAGTGACACGAATGCGAGGCGCCTGTTCATCGTGGGATCCCTTCCCGTTGCCCGTCGTCGATGCGGGGGTTCAGTCCTGGCGGCGGATGACCACCAGGGTGATGTCGTCGGATTGCGCCACGCCGCGCGTGTGGTCGGCGACGGCGGCCAGGATCGCGTCCTGGATGCCGCTGGCCGGCAGGTGGCTGTTGCGGGTGATGACGTCGCAGAGCCGTTCCTCGCCGAACATCGCCTCGGGGTCCTCCTCGTCGGCGCCGGGGCTGACCGCCTCGGTGATGCCGTCGGTGTACATCACGATGACCTCGCCCGGCCCCAGGTCGATGGTGTCCTGCTGGTACACCATGTCGCCGACCATGCCAAGCAGCAGGCCGCCCGTGGTCAGGCGCTGCAGCGAGCCGTCGCGGCGCAGCACCAGCGGCGGGTTGTGGCCCGCGTTGGTGCAGGTAAAGCGTCCGGTGGCGGTCTCGAGCACGCCGTAGAAGAATGTCGCGAACATGTGCGCGTCGGTCGACCGCACGAGCAGGTCGTTCACGCGCTGCACGACGCCCGCCACGGTGCCCGGGTGCAGCACCTGGCCGTGCAGGCTGGCCTGCAGGTTCGACATCAGCAGCGCCGCCGGCATGCCCTTGCCCGAGACGTCGCCGATGGCGATGCCGATGGCGTCCTCGCCCTGCACCAGGAAGTCGTAGTAGTCGCCGCCGATCTCGCGGCTGGGGATGCTGGCCCCGGTCACCTCGAAGCCGGGCACCTGCGGCTGGCTGCCCGGCAGCAGGCGCATCTGGATGGCCCGCGCGGTGGCCAGTTCCTGCTTGAGGCGGTCGTTGGCCAGCGCGATCTCGCGGCCGTGCTTCACCGCCAGGGTCATCTCGTTGAAGCTGCGCGCGAGGTCCCCGAACTCGTCCTCGTTGGGGATCCGGATCACCGTGTCCAGGTCGCCGGCGGCCAGGGCCTGCGTGCCGCGGTGCAGTTCGTGCACGCCGGTGACGATGCCCTCGCTGATGCGGACGCCGAAGAACAGCGCGAAGCCCTCGATGACCAGGAACAGGAAGGCCAGCAGCGCCAGCGCGGCAACCACCGCGATGTTGATGTTGGACTCGCCCTTGAGGAAGTCGGCCTTGAGGTCCGCCGAGCCGACGCGCAGGCGGATGAAGAGGTCGTCGCTCTCCAGGCGGCTGCCCACCAGCTCGCCGACGCGGAGCATGGTGCCGCCGAAATACGCGGCGTCGCTGAAGAAGCCGCCGGTCGTCGCGGGGTCGCGGTAGCTGGCCTCGATGCGGTCGACCGAACCGAGGGTGTCGTCGACGGAAAACGCGACGCCCTCGTCGTTGTCGGTGCGACCGCCTCCGAACACGAGCCCGACGTGGAGGATGCGCGACAACTCGGTCATCGGCTTGCGGCCGAGTTGCCAACCCTGCGCGCGCGGCGCGTCCGAGTCGAGCCCCTGCCACCTGATGAGCCACACGCCGCGGTCCGCGACGAACCAGCCGGTCGTATCCGCGGGCACGGCGGCAGCCGCGACGGCGCGCGCAGCGGCGGCGCCGCCGGGGGCAGCCGCGCGGGCCGGCTCGTCCAGCACGTCCTCCTGCGCCCGGTCGATGATCGAGCGCCGCAGCGCCCCGGCCATGGTCGGCGCCCACTTTGGCGCCCCGCCGGCAGGGTCGGGCCAGGTGAACGTGCTGTCGAAGAGGGCCGGCGCCAGGTCGACGCCCTGCGCCGCCAGGCCCCGCCAGCTCTCGAGCGTGGCGCGTGCGCGCGCGGCGCGGGCGCCGCCGAGACCGGCGTAGACCGTCGCGAGGCCCAGCGCGATGACCAGCAGCAGCGGCACGATGCCGATCAGCACCGCGCTCACGGCCAGCTTCGGGCGCAGCCGCAGGAAGTGCAGGCGCATGTTCATCGCCAGGTGGAACATCGAGTTGGCCCAGAACAGGGCCAGCGACATCTGGCCCCACATGCCGAGGGCCCGCAGCGGGGCGACCGGGTTGTCCGCGGCCAGCTTGTCGAAGCGCACCATCGCGACCAGCAGGACCAGCGACAGGGCGCCCAGCGCGAAGCCGACCGCGCGGCGCCGGTCCGACACGTGCCGCCAGCAGCGGTAGCGGCGCAGCGTGAGGAAGAAGCCCGACCACACGAAGCCGAGCACCAGGCCCGGCTCGCCGGCCAGCAGAACGAGACAGGCGGCGCCGGGCAGCGACCAGGTCCAGAAGCGGCGCAGGCGGGTGTCGAGCAGGGTGAAGCGGGCCGCCGAAAGCCACGCGGCGCCGATCAACAGGCCCATCAGGGCCTGCACCCAGCGCCCGTCGCCCGCGCCGGCCAGCGCCTGCAGGCCCATCA
The DNA here is from genome assembly GCA_903847545.1 of uncultured bacterium. Lineage (GTDB taxonomy): Bacteria > Krumholzibacteriota > Krumholzibacteriia > LZORAL124-64-63 > LZORAL124-64-63 > CAINDZ01. Next base: position 4,192 of record CAINDZ010000723.1, read on the forward strand.
GGACGGCCGCGCCCGCGAGCAGCGCCACGCCGGTCAGCAGGCCTCGCCACGCGGCCACGGGCGCCTTCCAGTTCAGTTCGTTCACGGGCGGCCGGCTCCTTGTGGGTTTCCCGGGCAGGGGGCCGCGCCATGGTAACCGGGGGCCGGGCCGCCGCCAAGCGGCGGGTTGCCCGCCGGGCCGGCGGGCGATACGTTGGCGGGGTCCCTCCCCGCCGCCTGCAGCCGAAAGGACGCGCCCGTGAAATCCGCCCAGCCCGACCCGGCCTCGCTGCTGCCCCCGTCGTTCGCCGCCGTGGCTCCCGTCCTGGACGAGGTCATCGAGCGCTGGCACGGCGCCGACGCCGGCCTCGACGGCTGGACCGACGTCGTGGCGACGCTGCCCCCGCGCGAGCCCGAGGGCTGGGCGCGCCTGGTCGAGCACCTGCAGCTGATCAACACCTTCCAGTGGCACGAGGAGGACCGCAGCCGCGCCCACGGCGCCGGCGACACGGTCCTGGCGGGCGTCAAGCGCTCCATCGACGACTCGAACCGCCGCCGCGTGCAGGCCGTCGACCGCCTGGACGCCGTCATCCACGCCGGCTTCTCGGAGCTGGGCGTGATCGACCCCGACGCGCCGCTGAACAGCGAGTCGCCGGGCAGCATCATCGACCGGCTGAGCGTGCTGGCGCTGAAGGCGTGGCATGCGGCCGAGGCCGTCGTCGAGGCGGCGCCGGCCGACCGGCGCGCGATGCAGGACCGCCTGGCGATGCTGCGCGAGCAGCAGCGCGACCTCGGCGGCTGCCTCGACGCGCTGCTGGCGGGCATCCGCGAGGGGCGCGTGGGACTGAAGCTGTACCGGCAGATCAAGCTGTACCGGGATGCGGAGACCGGCCGGCTGGTGGCCGACCTCGACTGAGGCGCGCGCCTCCTATTCGGCCAGCAGGTCCGCCGCCCGGCGCCAGTCGCCCTCGGTGGTCACCTTCCAGTTCGAGACCTCGCCGTCGACCACCGCGGGGTCGTGCCCGCGAGCGGCGAGCAGGCCGCCATCGTCCGTGAACTGGGCCCCGCTGGCCGCGGCCCAGGCGTGGGCCTCGCGCAGCTGTTCCCACCGGAAGACCTGCGGCGTCTGCACGGCCAGCAGTTCGTCGCGCGCCAGGTAGCGCCCGCGCCCCTGCTCGCTGTGCACGATGGTGTCGGGCACCGGCACCCCCGGCACCGCGCCGCCGCGCGCCGCCGCCGCCTCGCACAGCCGCGCCAGCAGCGCCGCGCTGGCGAACGGTCGCGCGGCGTCGTGGATCGCCACGAGGTCGCCCGGCGCGGGCCCCACCTTCGCCTCCAGCGCGAGCAGGCCGTTCCAGGTCGAGGCTGTGCGCGTGTCGCCGGCATCGGCCAGCGCCAGCGGCAGGTCGAGGCCGGCCAGCTCGACCGCCAGCCGATGGTGCCAGGCCGCGGGCGCGGTGACGGCCAGCGAGGACGGGCGCGCCTCCGATCCCGGCGCGCAGAACGTGTCGATGGCCACGCGCAGCAGCATGCCGCGCCCCGTGGGCCGGAACTGCTTGGGCACCTCGCCGCCGCCGGCCGCCCGCAGGCCGCGGCCGCCGGCAACGACCAGCAGGTGCAGCACGGGCGCGCTCACGGCGTGGCCTCGTGCGCGCGGCGTGACGCCGGCGCCGGCTGCATGACCAGCGCCACGGCCTCCTCAACGCTGGTGACCGTCGCCAGCTCGAGCCCCTTGACCCCGCGCGGCTTGCGCCCGGCGACGGCGGCCAGCACGGCGCGCGTGAAGCCGTGCCCGGCGGCCTCGCGCAGGCGGGCCTCCAGCTCGCTGACGCCGCGCACCTCGCCGGTCAACCCCACCTCGCCCAGCACGAGCGTGCCCTCGGGCACCGGCCGCTCGCGCAGCGACGACGCCAGCGCCGCGACCACCGCCAGGTCGGCGCCGGGGTCGTCGACGCGGCCGCCGCCGGCCACCTTCACGAAGATGTCGCAGCCCGCCAGGTCCAGCCCCGCGCGCTTCTCGAGGATGGCCGCCAGCAGCGCCACGCGCTTGCTGTCGATGCCCTGCACCACGCGCTGCGGCGTGCCGTAGCGCGCCGGCGAGACCAGCGCCTGCACCTCGACCAGGAACGTGCGCGATCCGTTCTTCACCGCGCACACGGCCGCGCCCGGCTCGACGCCGCGCCGCCCGCTCAGGAACATCAGCCCCGCCTGGTCGACCGGCGCCAGGCCGTCGCCGCGCATCTCCATCACGGCCAGCTCGCCCGTGGTGCCGAAGCGGTTCTTCACGGCGCGCACCATGCGGATCGCCCCGCCGCCGCTGCCCTCGAAGTACAGCACGGTGTCGACCATGTGCTCGAGCAGCTTGGGCCCCGCCAGGTCGCCGGTCTTGGTGACGTGGCCGACCAGGAAGACGGGCCAGCCCGTGCGCCGCGCGAAGTCGGCCAGCACGCCGCCGCAGTAGCGGATCTGTGTGGGGCTGCCGGGGTAGGCGTCGACGACGTCGCTGTGCAGCGTCTGGATGGAGTCGGCGATGATGACCGTCGGCGGCGCGGGCGCGTCGGCCGGCCCCAGTTCGTCGCCCAGCGCCGCGAGGATCGTCTCGAGGTGCACCTCGGGGAGGATGAGGAAGCCCTCCTCGCGGTCGGGCCTGAATCCCAGGCGCTCGGCGCGCATGCGGATCTGCGCCGGCGACTCCTCGCCCGCCACGTAAATGACGCGCAGGCCCTGCCGCACCCACCACAGGCCCAGCCCGGTCAGCAGGGTCGACTTGCCGACGCCGGGCTCGCCCCCCAGCAGCACGACCTGGCTGCAAGCGCAAGTTGGATGGCCGAGCAGAAGCGCATTTGATTGCTACGGCATGTACTGAAGCGCCGAAAGGGCATGAACATTGGACTTTACGGATGCTGGCAGGCCATTTAGTTGAGTTGGGAATGGTGGAAAAGATTTCCCACGAAACAGTCCGGCGCACGTTGAAAAAAATGATCTCAAACCCTGGCAGAAGAAAATGTGGTGCATACCCGGAACCGACGCAGAGTATGTAGCCTGTATGGAAGATGTTCTTGAGCAATATGAGCAAGCCTACGATCCCAAAAAGCCGCTGGTTTGTTTCGATGAATGGCGCAAACAGTTGATAGCTGAAACCCGCCAGGCTTTGCCGGTCAAACCTGGACGACCTGCACGTTACGATTATGAATATGAACGCAAAGGCGTCGCTTACCTCAACATGTTGTTCGAGCCTTTGATCGGGCAGCGCCAAGTCAGTATGACCCCCAGCCATACCATGTGTGATTTTGCCCATTGTATGAAATGGTTGGTGGATGACCTCTACCCCGAGGCAGAAAAGATTTTGGTTGTTCTGGATAACCTCACGACCCATAAACCGGCTGCTCTCTACAAGGTCTTTCCACCCGGTGAGGCTCGGAGAATTATTCGAAAATTGGAGTTCCATTTCACACCCAAGCATGGACGTTGGTTGAACATGGCAGAAATCGAATTGAGTGTTTATAGCCGGGCATTGAAGAAGCACATCCCGGATGAACAAATCCTGGCACTTGAAGTGCAAGCACTGACAGATGAACGCAATTGCTCCAAAACGAGTGTCGATTGGCAATTCTTTACTGCTGATGCTCGTATCAAACTCAAACAACTTTATCCATCCATTTCAGAGTGACTGAGTACTAGGGGAGAGAGCACATGGCGA